>JANMIX010000156.1:0-9945 GCA_031376015.1 Acidimicrobiia bacterium
CGGCGAGCGCCTGGAGTTGTTCGCCGTGGGGCGCGGCGGCATCGAGGTACACCGTGGCACCGTCGGTCCAGGCCGGCTCACCGGACTCGGTCTCGGCCACCTCGAGGGCGCGACCGGCAACGGCGGACGCCAACAGACGGAGGCGGTCGACCTGCATCTGCATGAACCTAACAGTTGTTCCGCGACATCAGGGAGGGCATCAGAGGACCGCGATCAGATCGACTGGCCCAGCACCATGGGGAACCGAGCGACCGTCCGGATCCCGGCGGTGAACTGCAGTTCCTCCCCCGGCGCGATGCGGTAGTCGGGGATCCGGCGGTGCCACTCCCGCAACGCCACCCGCAGTTCGAGCCGGGCGAGATGCGAGCCCAGACAACGGTGGATGCCGCCGCCGAAGGCGAGGTGGCGGTTCTCCTCCCTGTCCCACCGCAGCTCGCCGGCGAGCGCGAACTCCCCCTCGTCGATGTTCGCCGCACCCAGCAACGCCATGACCTGCTCGCCTTCCGGCACGGCGAAGTCGCCGACGGTCGTGTCGCGTGTCGCCACGCGCGCGCAGCCCATCACCGGGGTCTCCCACCGCAGCAGTTCCTCCACCATGGCCGGCACGTCCTCGGGTCGGGCGGCGAGATGCCGGCGGGCCTCGGGGTGTTCGGCGAGGTAGGTGAACATGCAGTCGAGAGAGGCCGTCACGGTGTCGAGACCGGCGATCAGGAACAGGAAACAGATGTCGAGGATCTCCTCATGGGTCAGACGGTCACCGTCGACCTCGGCGTGCAGGAAGTGGCTCAGCAGGTCGTCGCGGCGCTCGCCGGCTCGATCGTCGATCACCCGCTCGAAGTACTCGTAGATCGAATCGGCCGAGCGCTGCTGGTGCGCCTCGGTGTCGGGGTGGCCGAACTCATGGCCCGCCACCTGATCGGGACGGATGACGCCGTCCTTCATCTCGAGGAAGCGGGGCAGGTCCTCCATGGGCAGGCCGAACAAAGTGAGGAACACCTGCGAGGGGTACGGCGTCGAGAACCGCTCGCAGAAGTCGATCTCGGTCGCCCCCTCGAAGCGATCGAGCAGGTCGTTGACCAGGAGGGAGGTCGAGTCCTCCAGGGCGCGCATCCGCTGGGGTGCGAAGAGGGGGTCGAGGAGCTTGCGGTACTTGCGGTGGTCCGGTGGGTCGATCTGCAGCGGGATCAGGGGTCGCTTGGTCTTGAGGTCGTGGGCGGAGGTGCTGGAGGAGAAGGTCTGCGGATCGCGCAGCACCTCGTCGACGCCCTCGCGTGTCGTGACGATGACCCCGACCCCGTCGAGCCGGAAGATCGGGCTGCCCGCCTGCAGTGCCGCGTAGATCGGCTGCGGGCTCCGGGCCACCTCCGGGTTCATCAGTTCCGCCAGGCCCGCCCCGTAGCTTTCGTCCCGTTCCGTCACTTTCGCAGTCTGGACCCAATGTTAGGTTCGTGCAAGTGAGCAGGTGCGCCCTCAGCCGCCGTGCAGGGGTTGGTTCGGCGTGCCGGGGAACAGTTCCTCGGTGGTCCCGGCGGTCACCTTCCCCATCAGCTTCGTGAGGAGGTGCGGCGCGAAGACCGCCCCGTAGAGCACGTGCCCAACGAGGACAACCGCCGCCGCCGACAGCACCGACGACTGCAGCCGGCTCTTGGCCTTCGAGTCGGCCCAGACCTCGATGAGGTTGCGCCCCTCGGCATCGGTCCGCCCCAGGAGGTAGGCGAACACGGCCATCTGAATGGCCATCGCCACCGCGTCGTAGAGCGGGTACTGGTGCTTCGTGCCTTCCCACAGCGCGAGCCCGGGGATCACGCGCCCGTAAGAGAAGACGCCGAGGCGGGCCCCGATGAAGGCGTTGAAGAACAGCGCCCAGGTGAAGCCGACAGCGAGACCGACGCTCAGCAGTGCGATCGGTCGCCGCCATCCGAACCGCACGCTGGCCCGCGGTCCCAACGCGGCGCCGATCACCGCCGGGAGCGCGAAGTACGAGACATACCCGATGGGCACCGGCGCCGGCAGGCCACCCCAGGTCATGTTCAGCGGCCACCAGGACGGCATGCGGGGAATGGCCACCGGGAACTGCGCGTACATCGCCCAGTCGTAGGGCGCCTCGATCCAGGAGATCGCGGCGGCCGAGATGCTCACGAGCAGAAGGGGGTGCAACCGGCCCCGGCGCCAACTGAGGTAGACACCGAAGACGACGAACGCGAGCCCGCCGAGGTAGGCGAAGGCGATGGCCCCCGTCATCGCGGGAGTCAGTTCGTGGTTCACCGGTCGCCGTCGCGGGGGCGACGCGCCTCCGGGTCGTAGCGAAGCACCGATCCGAAGATCAGAACGATCAGCCCGAACAACGTGCCGAGCATGACGGCCTGCCCCATGTCACTCCCCCCTCGAGAGAATCTGGCGCACCTTACGGCCGGCGCCGCAGAGGCACGTACCGAGGGGCTTGCGTGAAAGAGCCCGTGCCCCCGGTGGGGATCGAACCCACACTGAACCCGTTTTAAGCGGGCTCCCTCTGCCGGTTGGGGTACGGGGGCGACCGCCGCACGATAGGCGTCTGGCGGCGGCCCTCTCGGTGCCAGTGACCGCGGCCCACAACCGGGCCCGGGCCCGGTCGGCCGCGGGGCCGTGCAGGCGGTTGGCGGCCACGATGCCGTCGATCATGTCGGCCAGGACCGCCCCCCACGGCCGGCCCCGCACCACCACCGCCACCGTGACATAACCCGAGGGTGCCCGTCGCAGGGAACGGTCGACGCCCGCCAGCCGGGGCGGCGAGCGGAATCCGGGCACCTCCAGCGCGGCTGAACGGGCCGCCTCTCCCAATTGCCGGACTGCTGCGGCGAATCGCACCGCGTAGGACTCCATGGCACACAGCATCCTCCGGGGGTGTGTCACCCACGCTCGGCGGCGCGCCGAACCTGCCGCGTCCCGTCACGGCCACTGCGTAGGGTCCAGTCGATGCCGGAGTTCGCCGCGCCCGAACTGAACCCCGCCCAGGCCGAGGTGCTCGACCTGCTGCGCGTCCCGCCCGAGGAGCGGCCCAGCTTCGACGCCGGCCTACGCCACGAACTGCGCGCCGAGTTGGACCACCGTCTGCGCCCACTGACCGACGACCTGACCGCCCTGGGCCACCACACCGCCAAGGCGCTGTTCGTGAACAAGCACACCCTGGCCCGGGTGCACGGCTGCGAAACGGGCTACCTGGCCGGCGAGGAGGAAGGGTGGACGGGCTGGTCGGTGCCCTCGGCCCGGGGCACGGTGGCGCACAAGGCCATCGAGCTGGCCCTCAACTGGCAGGGCAACCCACCGCCCGGCACCCTCGTCGACGAGGCCATCGCCCGCCTCACCGACGGCGACGCCGGCATGGGTGACTGGCTGGGCACCCTGGGCGCCGCCGAGCGCGCCGAACTGCGCTCCGACGCTGTCGACCGGGTGGCCAAGTTCCGTGAGTGCTTCCCGCCGCTCAAGGCGGCCTGGACCCCGGTGCCCGAGAGCCGGCTGCGGGCCGAGGCCCTCGGCGGCACCGTGATCCTCTCGGGCAAGGTCGACCTCACGTTGGGCAAGGCCGAGGGCACCACCGCCGGCAAGGTCCTCATCGACCTCAAGTCGGGCGGGGCCAACGCCACGCACCTCGACGACCTGCGCTTCTACGCCCTGCTGGAGACATTGCGCCTGGGGGTGCCGCCGCGGATGGTGGCCAGCTACTACCTGGAGTCGGGCACGCTGCGTCCCGAGGCGGTCACCGAAGGGGTGCTGGACGCCGCGCTGGCCCGGGCCGCCGACGCGGTGCAGAAGGTGGTGGCTCTGCGGACCGCCCAGCGCATCCCCAACCTGGTCGCCGGGCCCGCATGCCGCTGGTGCGTGGCCCTGGAGGGCTGTGAAACGGGCCGCAGCCACCTCGACGGGGACGGCCAGGACTGACCCGGCGGGCGGCCCACTACGATCGGCCCCGATGCCGACCGAGCGAAAGCCCCCGACAAGGACCTCGACCCGGTCCCCCGCCGCGCCACGGGCGTTGCGCAGCACCACCCGGGCACTGGTGCCCGTGCCCCGCCAGGTCGACGAACCCGAGCCCATCCTGGCCGACCCCCGGCTCTCCGACGTCGACGAGTGGGGCCGCTCCGAGCGGTTCCGGGAGATCACCCGCCAGCTGTACGACCCCATGTACCGGCACTGGTTCCGGGTGGAGTGGGACGGCCTGGAGAAGATCCCCACCGAGGGCGGCGCCCTCATCGTGGCCAACCACGCCGGGGCCATCCCCTCCGACGCCCCCGCCATCATGCACGGCATCGAGACCGAACTGCACCGGCCCGTCTACGGCCTGGCCGAGTTCATCTTCCGCGAACTGCCGGTGGTGGGCACCGCCTGGGCCCGCAACGGCGGCGTGACCGCCCAGCCCGAGAACGCCTACCGCCTCCTGCGCGAGCAGCAGCAGCTGGTGATGGTGTTCCCCGAAGGCACCAAGGGCACCTCCAAGACCTACGGCGAGCGCTACAAGCTGGCCCGCTTCGGTCGCGGCGGGTTCGTGGAGATCGCCATGCGGGCCGGTGTGCCCGTCATCCCCATCGCCGTGGTGGGCGCCGAGGAATCGATGCCGGTGATCGCCCGGCTGCCCAACATCGCCAAGGCCATGGGCCTGCCCTATGCCCCCATCACCGCCAACATGCTGGCCTTCGGGCCCCTCGGGCTGCTCCTGTACTTCCCGGCCAAGTTCAAGCTGAAGGTGCTCGACCCCATCTACTTCGACGTGCCCCCCGACCAGCCCCGCTACTCACGATCGAAGGTCATGGACCACTCCGAAGCCATTCGCGAGACCATCCAGGCCGCGCTGTTCGAGATGCTGCGCGAGCGCCAGTCGGTCTGGTTCGGCTGATGGGCCGCCGCGTCCTCATCACCGGCCTGGCCACCTTCTGGGGTGGCCGAGTGGCCCAGGCGATGGAGAAGAACCCCGACGTCGAGATCATCGTGGGCCTCGACCGCAAGGAGCCCACCGTCGAGTTGGAGCGCACCGAGTATGTGCGGAGCGACGAGAACTACTCGATCCTCAACCGCATCGTGAAGGCCACCAAGGTCGACACCATCGTGCACACCTTCCTGGTGGTCGATTCCACCACGATGAGCCCCAAGTTGATGCACGAGATCAACGTGATCGGCACCATGAACCTGTTCGCGGCCGCCTCCGCCGCCGGCAGCACCGTGCGCAACGTGGTGGTCAAGTCCTCCACCCTGGTCTACGGCGCCGGGCCCCGCGACCCGTACTTCTTCACCGAAGGAGCGTCCCGCACCTCGCCGGCCCGTACCCCGGTGGAGCGCAGTCTGGCGTCGGTGGAGAGCTACGTGCGCGACTTCGCCGAGGACAACCCGCACGTGGCGGTATCGCTGCTGCGGTTCTCCAACGTGCTCGGCCCCGACATCGTGACCCCGGTCAGCAAGATGCTCCAGTTGCCGATGGTGCCCGCCCTGTTCGGCTTCGACCCGCGCCTCCAGTTCGCCCACGAAGACGACGTGGTGCGCGCGATTAGTTTCGTGCTCGACAACGAGGTGCCGGGGATCTTCAACGTGGCCGGCGACGGACTGCTGCCCTGGACCGAGGTGGCCGCCCTGGCCGGCAAGCGGACGTTCCCGCTGCCCCCCATCGGCGTTGGCCTCGCCACCTTCCCCCTCAAGCGCATGGGCCTCGAGTTCCCGCCCGAAGTGCTGGACCTCATGAAGTTCGGGCGGGGGGTCGACAACCGCCGCCTGAAGCGGGCCGGGTTCCGTTACGAGTACACCTCGGCCGGCACGGTGAAGAGCTTCGTGGAGGCCATCCGCCTCCGTCAGACCGTGGGCGAGGCGGAGGGGTACCGCTACGAGCGCGACGTGGAGAACTTCTTCCGTCACTCGCCCGCGGTGGTGCGCGACGGCGAAGGCGGCGTGGGTTGAGCCGGGTCCTGGTCGACATCGCCGATCGGGTCGCCACCGTCACGCTGAACGACCCCGAACGCCGCAATGCCCTCGACCTCGACTTCGTCGACGACATCGTGGCCGCCTTCGACGAGATCGAGGCCGACGCCGGGGTGGGCGCCGTGGTGGTCACTGGGGCGGGCACCGCCTTCTGCGCCGGGGCTGATCTGTCGCACCTGGGTTCCTCGCAGCGCGAGGGCCTGCTGGCGGTGTACGAAGGGTTCCTGCGCGTGGGCCGCTGCCCGCTGCCCACACTGGCTGCGGTCAACGGCGCGGCCGTGGGCGCGGGGATGAACTTGGCCCTGGTGTGCGACGTGCGCCTGGCGGCGCGCCGGGCCCGATTCGACACCCGGTTCCTGCAGTTGGGGCTGCACCCCGGGGGCGGGCACACGTGGATGTTCCGGCGCATCACCGGCCCCCAGGCGGTGATGGCCACGGTGCTGTTCGGCGAGATCCTTGACGGAGCCGAGGCCGAACGGGCCGGGCTGGTGTGGCGCTGCGTGGACGACGACGCCCTGCTGGCCACCGCCCAGGAGATGGCGGCCCGAGCCGCGGCCGGACCGCCCGAGTTGGTGGTGCGCATCAAGGAGTCGATCCGGGCCATGGCCCGCATCGAGGATCACACCGAGGCCATCGAACGGGAACTGGAGCCCCAGGTGTGGTCGCTGAACCAACCGGCCTTCGCCGAACGCCTCGCCGCCATCCAGGCCCGGATCTCCAAGAAGTAAGGCCGCCCGGTGGATGTGCGCTCCGACCGCACGTTCACCTTTGCCAACGACGTCGCCACCGTGTGGGCCGCCTTCACCCAGGTGGGCGCCTACCGCACCTGGTGGCCGTGGCTGGCCGAGTTCGACGGTGTCGAGTTCGCCGAAGGGGTCACCTGGCGCTGCAGTGTGCGCCCGCCCCTGCCCTACACGCTGCACTTCGATCTCACCCTGACCGAGGTTCAGCCTCACCGGCGAGCCGCGGCCGCGGTGGAGGGCGACCTGCACGGCAGCGCCGCCCTGGACGTGGTCGAACTCGACGGTGGTGGCGCCTGCCGGGTGCGGCTGCAGTCGCAGTTGTCGCCCACCCACCCTTTGCTGGTAGCCGTGGCCCGGGTGGCCCGACCGGTGGTGATCTTCGGTCACGACTGGGTGCTCGACAACGGTTTACGGCAGTTCGCGGCCAAGGCCCTCCCCGGCGGAGGTGAACCCGCGACGTGACGGCTCACCTGCGGGCGCGGCCCGCCGATGGGTGCGCCTGATCCACGGACGGGTCGCCACCGGCGTCAAGGATGCGCCCCGAGCGCGGGAGCCCGCTGTGTCCGACCCGTCTGTGTCCGACCCGTCTGTGTCCGACCCTTCTGATGGGCGCGCGCCCGCCCCGCTGCGGTTTCCGGGCGCGTCGCCCGAGCGGCCCGACTCGCCGGAGTTCCCCGCCGACGTCATCCCCCTGCAGTACCACTTCAACATGCTCAACGACGAGGCCCGCATGGGCGGCCTCGAGCAGGCCATCGACCTCTCGGTACGCCCGGGCATGAAGGTGCTCGAACTGGGCGCCGGTACCGGTGTGCTGTCCTGGTTCGCGGCACGCGCCGGCGCCGCGCGGGTGTGGTGCGTGGAGAAACTGCCCGAGGTGGCCGCCGCCGCACGCGCCGCACTCGACGCCAACCCAGGCGGCGAGCGCGTCAGCGTTGTGTTGGGCGACGCCTTCGAGTACCTGCCGCCCGAACCGGTGGACGTGGTGATCTGCGAAATGCTCCACACCGGACTGCTGCGCGAGAAGCAGGTGGCCATGATGGGCGCCTTCCGCCAGCGGTACCTGGCTCGCTTCGGGGGCCCGCTGCCCCGCCTCATCCCCGAGGCCACCCTGCAGGCCGTGCAACTCGTGGAGCAGGACTTCGGCTACCACGGCTACACCGCCGCCACCCCTCTGTTCCAGGACTCCCATTTCACCCAGGAGCGGACGCGGGCGCTGAGCGCGCCCGAGGTGTTCCAGACCTTCGCGTACGACGAGGACTTGCCGGCTCGCTGCACCATGGACGCACCGGTGACCATCCAGGAGGCCGGCACGGCGAACGGCCTGCGCCTCATCACCAAGAACCTGCTGGCCATCACCGACCGGGGCGTGGCCGAGTGGATCATGGGCTACCTGGTGGTGCCGCTCGCCGAGACCGTGACCGTGACCCCGGGCGACGCCCTGCGGGTCCGCTTCGACTACGCCCCCGGCGAGGAGATCTCGGCGTTCACCTCCACGCTGCAGGTCCAGCTAGCCACCGACGCGCTGGCCGCGGCGGCCCTGGCGGGCGTCGCAAGCGCGGCGGCGCTGGCCGCAACCGCTCGGGCCGCCACGGAGCAGACGCCCGACGCCGAGGCACCCGCGGCCCGCACGGCCTGAACCGCCGCCGGTCAGTCCAGCCAGTCACCGGCGCCCCGCCGCCGGTCAGTCCAGCCAGGTGCGGCAGAGGTTCTCGCCGCGGTCGTCCCATTCCTCGGCGGTGATGGCGTAGCGGACGTGGTCCTCCCAGACACCGTTGATCTCCAGGTAGCGCGCCGCCACACCCTCCTCGCGGATCTCCAACTTCTCCACCACCCGCCGCGAAGCGGCGTTGCGGGGGATGATGGCGATCTGGAGCCGATGCAGGTGCAGCTCGTCGAAGGCGAAACGCGACAGGCAGACCAGCGATTCGGGCATGTAGCCGTGGCCGGCCTGCTTCTCGTCGATCCAGTAGCCGACGTAGGCCGACTGGAACGGGCCGCGCTGGATGGAGTTGAGGTTGATCTCCCCGGCGAAGTTGCCGTCGACGAAGATCCCGAAGGCGAAGCCGGTACCCAACTGACGCTCGCGCTGGCGGGCCGAGCACCGCACGGCGAAGGCGTCACGATCCTCGCTGGGGTCGGGGGCACCGGCGACGCGCTGGGCCTCCCATTTGGTGAGCCAGTCGACGTTGCGGGTGCGCACCTCGTGCCAGGCGCCGAAGTCGGAGGTGACTAGCGGGCGCAGCAGGACGCGCCGGCCGAACAGCGTGCTCAACGCCCGAGCACCTCACCCAGCGCGCCCAACAGGGCCGCCACGTTGCGGCGGCGGGCAGTGTGACCCATGCAGCCGATGCGCCACATCTTCCCGGCGTAGGCGCCCAGGCCGCCCCCCACCTCGATGCTGTAGCGCTCGAGCAGGGCACGGCGCACGGCGGCATCGTCGACGCCGTCGGGTAGGAGCGCCGAGGTCAACTCGGGCAGCCGGTGGCCCTCGGCGGCGAAGAGGGTGAAGCCCAACTTCTCCAGGCCCTCCTGCAGCGCCGCGCCGCAGTCGGCGTGGCGGGCCCAGGACGCCTCCAGACCCTCCTCGACGAGCACGCCCAGGCCGGCGTGCAGGGCGGCGATCATGGCGGTGGGGGCGGTGTGGTGATACTTGCGAGACGAACCCGCCACCGCGTACTCGCCGATCATCCGCAGGTCGAGGTACCACGACGGGCACCGGGGCACGAAGCGTTCTCGGGCCCGGTCCGACACCGTGAGCGGTGCCAGCCCCGGGGGCACCCCGAGGCACTTCTGGGTGCCGGCATAGGCGATGTCGATCCCCCAGCCGTCGACGTCGAGTTCGATGCCGCCCAGGGAGGTGACGCAGTCGACGAGCAGCAGGGCGTCGCCCTTGCCGGCGCCGAGGGGGGCGACGTCGTTGCGCACCCCGGTGGACGTCTCGGCATGCACCACCGCGATCATCTTGGGCGACGGGTGGGCATCGAGGAGGTGCTGCGGGTCGAGGGGTTGGCCCCAATGGGCATCAACCCGTTCGACCTCGGCGCCCACCCGTGAGGCCACGTCGCACATGCGCTCGCCGAACACCCCGTTGACGCCCACCACGATGGTGTCGCCGGGGCCGATGAAGTTCACGATGGCGGCCTCCATGCCGGCCGAACCGGTGCCGCTGATGGGCAGGGTGAGGTCGTTGGTGGTGCGGAACACCGTGCGCAAGCGGTCGCAAGTCTCGTCGAGCAAGGCCAGGAAGGCCGGGTCGAGGTGTCCG
>JANMIX010000163.1:0-3653 GCA_031376015.1 Acidimicrobiia bacterium
TCCCACGCGGCCCGGGCTCCAGCCAGCACCTGGGGTGCCGGCTCGTCGGTGCCGCTAAGCGCGGCACGCAGATCGGCCTGGATCGCAACGAGCCACAGCTCCTCGCAGCGATCGTCGGGGTTTTCGGGTCCTTGTTGATCAGTCATGGCGATTCACCTCATCCAGCGGAGGGGGCAGGACGGGGGGTGATACGCGCGATCTGGGGCCGTTCACTCAGCGACTTCAGGCAGCGCTGGCGGGTGGGGCCGATGGAGCCCACCGGCATGTCGAGCGCGGCGGAGATCTCCTCGTAGCTGGGGGCGGGGTCGGCCACCAGCAACGAAAGGAGCGCCTGGCAGCGCTCGGACAGCTCGGTGAAGGCGGTTCGCACGGCCACCGCCCGCTCGCTGCGGTCGATGCGCTCCTCGTCGATCGGCGCGGTGGCGGGAAACGCCGGGCTCTCCAGAGGGCCGGTGAGATCCACCGGCACGGTGCGGTCGCGGCGGCGACCCACGGCAATGCACTCGCGCCGGGTGGTCGTGGCCAACCACGCGCCGGTGCGCTCGGGGTCCTGGATGCGTCCCATCTGCTCGACGAAGCGCAGCCACACCGTCTGGCTCACATCGGCGGCGTCCTCGGCGGACAGGCCGCTGGAGCGGGCGATGTGCCATACGAGGCGGTGGTAGCGCTCGACCAACTCGTCGAAGGCCCGCCGTTCACCAGCCACGGCCCTCGCGAGCAGATCACCTACAACCGGGGGGTCGGCCGTCACGGTGCAGGAGGGTAGTGCCTCACCCCGGCGTGGCTGGGCGTCCCGCGAGGGCGCCCACTGCCGTAGTCTCCGATCGATGGAGGTGGAACCGGCCCCGGTGGACGCCCGACCCCTCGCGGCCATCGACATCGGCACCAACTCGTTCCACCTGCTGGTGGCGCGGCCGCTGGCCAACCGGCGTTTCGAGGTGCTCGACCGCGACAAGGAAGTGGTCCGTCTGGGCTCGGGGTCCGGTGACATGAAGCGGCTGTCGCCCGACGCGGTCGAGCGCGGCGTGACGGCGCTGGCCCGGTTCCGGCTCATCGCCGACGCAGCGGGGGCCGAGATCGTGGCGGTCGCCACGAGCGCGGTACGCGAGGCCGGCAACCGCGACGAGTTCCTCCGTCGGGCCGAGCGCGACGCCGGCGTGCACGTCGAGGTGGTGAGCGGCGTCGAGGAGGCCCGCCTCATCCATCTCGGCGTCCTGCAGGCCGTGCCGGTGTTCGACCGCCGGCACCTGGTGGTCGACATCGGGGGTGGTAGCACCGAGCTGATCATCGGTGAGGGCGAGCACGTGCTCGAGGCGTTCAGCCTCAAGCTCGGTGCCATCCGCCTCACGGAGCGGTTCGGCCTGGCGGCGGGCGCCACCCCCAAGGCCGTGCGGGAGTGCCGGCGGTACGTCGCCAGTTACCTCGCCAACTTCGTCCGGGTGGCCACGCGGGTCGGTTTCGAGGTCACCGTCGGCAGTTCGGGCACGATCGTGAACCTGATGGAGATGGCCCGGGCCCGCCAGGGCGAGGTGTCGCTGGCCCAGGTCAGCGGGGCGGTGCTGCGGGCCGAGGACCTGCGAGCGGTGGTGGCCTCGCTGGCCGAGGCAGCCACGGTGGCCGATCGCCTGGCGCTGCCCGGCATCGAGTCGCGGCGCGCCGACATCCTGTTGGGCGGGGCGGTCGTGATCGAGCAACTGGTGGAGTTGCTGGGCATCAAGGAGATCGTGGTGTCCGACGCCGCCCTGCGGGAGGGGATCCTGCTGGAGGCGCTGCGCCGCCGCGACGGAGCCGGCGCCGGTCATCTGGCCGATCTGCGAGCCGACAGCGTCACCCATCTGGCGGCGATCGCGCCCGGCGAGGCCGACCACAGTGCGCACGCCGCGGGGTTGGCGTTGTCGCTGTTCGAGCAGACCCAACACCGTCACCATCTGGGCGCCGAGGCCGAGGAGATCCTGGAGGCGGCGGGCCTGCTGGCCAACGTGGGGTTGTTCGTCTCCCACGCCAAGCACCACCTGCACAGCTACTACATCATCCGGAACTCCGATCTGCTGGCCGGCTTCACCGACCACGAGGTGGAACTGATCGCGCTGGTGGCCCGGTATCACCGCAAGTCGGCCCCCAAGCCCAGCCACGAGGCCTTCGCCGGCCTGTCCGAGGAGGATCAGCGGCTGGTGCGGACCCTGGCGGGAATCCTTCGCATCGGCATCGCCCTCGACCGCACCCGCCTGAGCACCGTGGTGGCAGTGGAGGTCGAGGACACCGGGGATGCCCTTCTGTTGCACCTGGTGGCCGACGGCGACACCAGCCTCGAGCGCTACACCGCGGGGGCCCGCAGTTCGCTACTGGCCGAGACGCTGGGCGTGCCCGTGAAACTCGCGCCCGAGGACCGCAGCGCAGCCGAGCACCTGGCGGGGCGCCCGGCCCGTCATCCGGTTGGAGGCGGTGCGCCCTAGCCTTCACCGAATGCCTGCTGAACTGGCCGTGGAAGCCGACAACCTGGCCAAGAGCTTCGGCCCCGTGGCTGCAGTGCGCGATCTGAGCTTCACCGTCGAGCGGGGAAGGGTGGTGGGGCTGCTCGGCCCCAACGGTGCCGGGAAGACCACGACCGTGCGGATGCTCGTCGGCCTGATCCGCCCGGATCGGGGTTCCGCCCGGCTCCTGGGCGAGCCGGTCCGGCCCGGTTCGCCGGTGCTGCGGCGGGTGGGCGCCCTGGTGGAGAAACCGTCCTTCGTGCCGTACCTGTCGGGGCTGCAGAACCTGCGCCTGCACTGGCTGGCCGGTGGCGAGCCGTGGCCGGCCCCCGGCGTCGAGGAGGCCATCGAGGTGGCCCATCTGGGCACGGCCATCGATCGCAAGGTGAAGGGTTACAGCCAGGGGATGCGCCAACGCCTGGGGATCGCCCAGACATTGCTGAACCAGCCCGACCTGCTGATCCTCGACGAGCCCACCAACGGTCTCGACCCGGCCGAGACCCGCCGGCTGCGGGGCGTGATCGCCACCATCGCGGCTCGGGGCACCACAGTGCTGGTGTCCAGCCACGTGCTGGCCGAGATCGAGCAGATCTGCACCCACGCGCTGGTGATCGACCACGGACGGATGGTGGCCTCGGGGAGCGTGGCGGAGTTGATCGGTGCCACCTCCATCGTCGACCTCGAGGTCGACGACGTGGACCGCACCGTGCGCTTACTGCTTGCACTGCCAGGCGTGCGCAGCGCCGAGGTGTCCGTGGTGGGCGGGGTGATGGCCGACCTCGAGACCGTCACCCGGGCCCAGGTGGTTGCCGCCCTGGTGCACGCCGGCATCGGCGTCGACACCGTGACCCCCCGGCGCCGCCTCGAGGACGCCTACCTCCACATCGTGGATGAGGACGCCGAGGTCGAGTCGGCATGATCCGCGTCGAGTTCATCCGTCAGTTGCGCCGGGGCCGGACCTGGGGGCTGTTCATCGCACTGGTGCTGGTGCCGCTCATCATCGGCATCGCCAACCGCAACGACACCGGGCACGGTGGCCGGCGCGAGAGCAACCTGTTCACGGCCGGCACCAACACAGGCTTGAACTTCTCGATCTTCAACCTGTTGATCATGAGCAACTTCTTCCTGGTCGTGATCGTGGCCGCGGTGGCCGGCGAGAGCGTGGCCGGCGAGGCCACCTGG
>JANMIX010000197.1:0-9771 GCA_031376015.1 Acidimicrobiia bacterium
CGACGCCACCAAAGCGGCCCTCGGCCGCCGGAGGGATTCGGGGTTGTCCCTCGACCTCGACCGGGTGGCCGAGCTCGACGCCCGCCAGCGCGAGGTGGCGGCTGAACGGGACAGCCTCCGCGCCGAAGTGAAGCTCATCTCCAAGGACGTGGGCCGCCTGCGAGGCCAGGGGCAGGTGGAGGAGGCCGAGGCGGCGGCCGTACGCAGCCGGGAGTTGGGGGAACGGGAACGGACCCTCGATGAGGAGCACAAAGGTCTGGCGGCCCAGGTCCGCGAGATCCTCTTGGAGATCCCCAACCTGCCCAGCGACGACGCCCCCGACGGCGCCGGCGCCGAGGACAACCCGGTCGTGCGGATCCACGACTTCGATCCGGAGCGCTACGGCGCGCACCAACGGGTGCCGCACTGGGACATCGGGGCGGAGTTGGGCCTACTGGATCTCGACCGTGCCACGAAGCTCTCGGGGTCGATGTTCGTGATGTACCGCGGTCTGGGGGCGAAGTTGCTGCGAGCCCTCACCCAACTCGCCCTGGACCGGCACACGACACTCCCCGGTGCCGACGGGTCGGCTCCCTATGAGGAGGTGCGGCCTCCCACCGTGGTGCGCACCGAGACCATGGTGTCCACCGGGCATCTCCCGAAGTTCGCCGACGACGCCTATCACCTCGAGCGCGACGATCTCTGGGCCATCCCCACCGCCGAGGTGCCGCTCACCTCCCTGCACCGCGACGAGATCCTCGACGAGGCCGGCTTGCCCGCCCGATTCTGTGCCTACACCCCGTGCTTCCGGCGGGAGGCGGGCTCGGCCGGCGCCGACACCCGCGGCCTACTCCGTAGCCACGAGTTCGACAAGGTCGAACTCTTCGCCTACTGCACACCCGAACAGGCGCCCGCCGTGCACGCCGACATCCTGGCTCGAGCCGAGTCGTTGCTCACCGACCTCGAACTGCCCTACCGGGTGCTGGATCTGTGCACCGGGGATCTCGGCTTCAGCAGCGCCCGCACGTTCGACCTGGAGGTCTATGCACCGGGGTGCGACCGCTGGCTGGAGGTGTCCTCGGTGTCGTGGTACCGCGAGTTCCAGGCCCGCCGGGGCAACGTGCGCTACCGGCCGCTGGGGCCGGACGGCCGGACCGGGAAGGGCACCGAGATCGTCCATACGCTCAATGGCTCCGCGATGGCCTGGCCTCGCGTGTGGGCCGCGTTGGTCGAGCAGAACCGCCAGAGCGACGGGTCGATCCGGCTGCCCGAGGTTCTCCACCCCTACGGCATCTCGGTCATCCCCGGCCCCTGAGCCGCGCCGAAAGGCTCCCAGGGGGCACAAAACTCGATTCTGCTGGCAGGAACTTCGTTCCCTTTGGGCGAATATTCCGGTATGCGCCGCCCTCGCCCTCGCTCCCGCGTTCTGTCTGCCGCCGTTGCCGCCACGGTCGTCCTCACCGCGGGGGCCGGAGCGGCGAGGGCCGGCAACACCTACTCCGATCAGGACTACGCACGGCACGACATCGACAACGTGGGCCGCTCCTCGGTCGAAGGCCGCCAGCATGCCTACGTGACCGACCCCGCCTACAACCAGGCCTTCACTCCCGCCGCCGCCGACTCGTTCCTCAAGAACCTCGGCCGCCAGGTCGCCGACGCCGACGAGAGCCGTGTGTACGGCGGCCTCGGGCAGTTGCTTCCCGGCGGTGCGGTTGGCGACCCTACCCACTATTACGACGCCGATGTGAAAGTGATCCCGGTGGACTTCGTCGCCCGCACCGGCGCCAAGCTGTCCGGCCGCATCTTCTTCGATGGCAAGCCCGGTGCGCACCGGGGTGTGGTGATCACCCCCGGCTCGATCCAGGGAACCCAGCACTTCTACTGGTGGGCCGCCCGCACCCTGGCCCGTAACGGCTTCATGGTGATGACCTGGGATGCCCAGGGACAGGGCGAGAGCGAGGTGTTCGGCCACGACGCCACGACGGGCCAGACCAACACCGCCGGGTTCCCGTTCCAGCAGGAGCCCAACTTCGTGAACGGCACGGTGGACGCCCTCGACTGGTTCCTCTCCGACGCCGCTCATCCTTACAAGGCCAACAGCTTCAACTTCCTCAGCGGACTGCTCGACCACCAGAACATCGGCCTCGCCGGCCACTCGCTGGGCGCCCGGGCCATCTCGGTGGTGCAGCAGTGCAGCGATCAGGGCACTGCCTGGACGACCGTGGCCGCCTGCGGCCACAAGAGCTATCCGATCCGCACGGCGGTGGCCTGGGACGCGCTGTCGGGCGCAGCGGATGTCACCCCGGTGGTGCCGGCCATGGACCAGGAGGCCGACGGCTACTTCCTGAACCCGACCCCGTCGAGCACCGCTCCCGCCCCCGGCGGCCATCTGGGCGCCTTCAACAAGTGGGTGGCGGCCGGCGTCGATTCCGCCACCCTCACGGTGCGGGGCGGCACCCACATCGAGTGGGTCGACGTGCCCTACATCCTCCCCTCGACGACCTATGGCATTCACTTGGTCGACTACTACACCGCCGCCTGGTTCGACCGTTACCTGGGCGCCACCCCGGCCCAGCGCCAGGCCGGTGAGGATGCCCTGCTGAACGGGCCCACCAGCCATGGCACCGCCACCGAGCGGCCTTGGGCGGCGGATTTCCTCAGCGCCCGCACCCTCAGCGCCTACGGCTTCCACCGCCTCAACGGCACGCCGGTCAACGTCAGCGATCTGCGGGCCGCCTACGGCGTGTCGGCCGTGGGCGACTGGGCCGGCGCCAACGCCGACAAGCCTGCCTGGAGCGTGAACTAAGAACTCGGTGTGCTCGACGCCGCCGACCTCGACCCCGATCCCTTCGCCCAGTTCGGGCGGTGGTTCGACGAGGCGGTGGCGACGGGGATCCATGAGCCCACCGCGGTTGCGCTGGGCACCGCCGACGCCGTCGGGCGGCCGGTGGTGCGCCACGTGCTGCTCAAGGGCCATGGGCCTGAGGGGTTCGTGTTCTTCACGAACTACAAGAGCCGCAAGGGCCAGCACCTGACCGAGAATCCGCAGGCCTGCCTCACCTTCCCGTGGTTCATGCTGCAACCGGGCCGGCAGGTGATCATCACCGGCCATGTGGAGCGGCTGAGCGAGGCCGAGTCCGATGCCTACTTCGCCACCCGCGACCGCGGCAGCCGGTTGGGGGCGTGGGCCAGCCGTCAGTCCGAGGAGATTCCGGACCGGGCCTGGCTGGAAGCCCGCGTCGCCGCCTTCGCGGAGCGGTTCCCCGCCGAGGTGCCGCGGCCGCCGCACTGGGGCGGGTACCGGATGTCGCCCGACAGCGTGGAGTTCTGGCAGGGTGCCGTGAACCGGCTCCACGACCGATTTCGCTACACGCTCGAGGCCGGCGGCTGGCGCCTGGCGAGACTGTCGCCCTGAGCCGGCCGGGCGCCCTCAGCAGCGCCCTCAGCGCAGAGCGGGCAGAACTTGTTCGGCGATGAGCCGGAGGTGGTCGAGGTCGTCGAAGTCGAGCACCTGCAGGTAGGTGCGCTGCGCTCCTGCGGCGGCGAACCGGCCGATCTGGTCGATCAACTCCGACGGGGTGCCGCACAGCTGATGGGCGCGCAGGTCTTCCACCTTGTGGCCGATGGTGGCGGCCCGGCGTTCAATCTCGGCTTCGTCGCTCCCGCACACCACCGTGTTGGCATGCGACCACACCATGGTGGCGGGGTCGCGGTCGATGGCTTCGCAGGCGGCGCGCACCGGGTCGCACATGGCGCCGTAGATGTCGGCGGGCCCGAAGGGGAGGTTGAACTCGGCGCCATAACGGGCGGCGATGGCCGGGGTGCGCTTGGCGCCCCAGCCGCCGATGACGAGCGGCACGCCACCGGTGCGGGCGTCGCGCTGCACCGGCTTGGGCAGCGCCGGGGAATCGGTGAGTTGATAGTGGCTTCCGGCGAAGGAGAACCGCTCACCGACCGGTGTGGACCACAGGCCCGAGACGATGGCGCACTGCTCCTCGAACATGTTGAAGCGGTCCTTGGTGGACGGGAAAGGGATGCCGTAGGCAGCGTGCTCGACGTCGTGCCAGCCCGTGCCCAGGCCCAACTCGACCCTGCCCGAGGACATGGCGTCGACCTGGGCCACCGAGATGGCCAGCGGGCCGGGCCAGCGGAAGGTCACCGGGGTCACCAAGGTGCCGAGGCGGATGGTGGAGGTTTCGCGGGCCAGGCCGGCCAGGGTGATCCAGGCATCGGTGGAACCGGGGAGGCCCTCGCCTTCGAAGGCGATGTAGTGGTCGGAGCGGAAGAAGGCGTCGAAGCCCAACCGCTCGGCCTCCTTGGCCATCGTGACGATCTGGTCGTAGCTGGCGCCGGCCTGGGGCTCGGTGAAGATGCGAAGGTCCACGGCGCCGAACCTACCGGGGCCAGGTGCGCGCCGCCGTCGCCAGCCCGTCGATGACCGCCTCGAGATGCCAGGCCTGGCTCAACGGGGTCTGTCCCCGCACCCGGGGCGGCAGTTCCAGTTGCACGCCACCGCCCGGCGGGAGGTTCACCGGGTTGCGGGGATGCACGCCGCGTAGGTCGCGAGGGATTCGGGTGAGGTCGTCCTCCACCAGGAACCCCGGCAGCAAGGGTCGCAGGGCGCCGGCCAGGTGTGTTGCCAGATGCCGGTTGGCACCGCCCGCCAGCAGCGTCGACCACAGCCCTTCGCGTCCGTAGCCGTGCACCGCCACGACCACCTCGACATGGGCGAGGAACTCGGCGAGCCGTGCGGAATCGTCGGGGGACACCGCACTGGAGGGGATGTGCCAGCGCAGATCGGGCGGTTGCAGCACGGCGTAGTAGCTGGCACCTGACGCCTCGGCGGCCTGCTGGGCAACCAGGTCGGTGCCCCGTTCGAGGTTCCCGCCGTGGAAGGCCATGATCCCGAAGCTCGATCGCAAGGCCACCACCTCTTCGACGCCGGGATGGCTGAGCAGGTCGGCCAGCACGTCAGCTACGAACGTTCTGTCGCCGCCGGACGGCGCCGGCCAGTGCGGCGGTGGCCAGCAGGAAGAACCCGAGCGCCAGACCGAGTCGGTCGGCGCCCACGTCGTTGATCCAGTTGGTCACCCCAGACGACCACTCCGTGACCCGATCGAGCACGGGGCTGCCCCCGACGGTGCCCTGGCTGTTGAGCCGGATCTCGACGATGCCGTAGTAGGCGACGTAGACGCCGGTGGCCACCAGCAACGCACCCGCGATGCGGTTCATGAAGGGGAGCAGCCGGCGCAGGTGGGTGAGCAGGGAGTGCTTGCCCAGTGCCAGCGCCACCGACAGCGAGGTGAGTACCAGCCCGAACCCCAGGGTGTAGGCCAGGAAGTACGTGGCGCCCGACACGAAGCCGCGACCGAAGTTGAGGCTCGTGTAGCTGACGAAGGTCGGCAGGGCGCAGCCCACCGACGCCACGGCGTAGGACACCCCGAACAGCGTCATGGACGACAGGCTGGTATCGCGACCGCCACGCTCGAGATGGGGCAGACGGAGGTTGGGCTGAAAGCCCAACAGCAGCGAGACACCGAACAGCACCAGACCCACACCGATGGCGACCGACAGCCACGGCGCAACGTCGTAGGCCTGGTCGCTCAGCAGGTTCACGATCAGTCCGACGGCTCCGAAGGCCGACACGAACCCAACGGTCACGCACGCGCCCACGACCAGGCCCCGGCGCACGCTGCGGGCTGCGGGCTCGGTGACATCGTCCGCGCCGGTCTCGGCTCCCAGGAAGAACCCGAGGTAGGCAGGGAGCATGGCGAACCCGCACGGGTTCACGGTCACCACCATGCCGGTGGTGAATGCCAACAGCAGGTCGACGTCGATCAACTGAGCAGCCCGTTCTTGGTGAGCGCGGCCTTGACATCGGCAGTTGCCACCGAGCCGAGGTGCGTCCACACGACTCTGCCGTCCCGGTCGAGGACCACGGTGGTGGGCAGCCCGGTGCTGCCCAACGACGCGGGGATGGCACCGAGCGGGTCGCGGCCGATGTCCCAGGTGACCTTGACTGCGGCGATGAACGATCGCCCGGCCTCCACCGTGTCCTGCACGTCGATGCCGACGAAGGCGACCTTCTTCCCGAGGTCCTGATGAAGACGTTCCAAGGCCGGCATCTCGGTCACACACGGAACACACGTGGAGGAGAAGAAGTTCACCACCGCCGGCCGGCCCCGGTAGGCCGCGAAGGAGGACTCACCCGCGCCGTCGAGGCGTTGGAACGGTGCGTCGAGAACCTTGCCCGATCCGGCACCCCCGCCGCCGCCGCCGCAACCGAGGAGCGCCAGCGCGGCCAGCACCGGCGCAACTCGTCGGAGGATGAACACCCCACCACGCTACCGACGGCTCTGTCTCGGCAGCCTTCGGCGACCTCGGCCGGCATCCTGGGGAGTTCGGGATGGGGGATGGCACCGCGCTCGGCGGTGCCATCCCGCGCCATCCCACCGCGGCGGTCCGTGGCTCGCACATCGTGGCGTTGGGGGTCCGCCACGGGCTGTCACCTCGGCCCGCCTCCCGGATCCTTCGGATCAGGCGGTTCTGAGCCGCTCCAAGAGGTGCGCCGGAACGGGCACCTCGGGCAGCTGATCTTCGGCCCGGCTCACCTTGGGTGGCCGTCCGCGGCGGCGCTTGCTGGCCAGGATCCGGCCGTGCAGGAACAGTTGCCCGCCCCACACACCCCACGGTTCCCGCCGTTCGATCGCGCCCTCGAGGCACTCGGCCAGTACCGGGCACATGGCGCAGATGGCCTTGGCCTTGGCGATGTCCTGGAGTTCCTCGCTGAAGAAGAGGCCGCCGAGTGAGCCGGCGCCGTCGTTGCAGCGGGCCTGGGCCCACCACGACGTCGGCGTCGGCGAGAGACTCCCGGGTTCTTCGACTTCCCTTCGGTTGATCGCATACATGGTGTTCGCCCCCTGCGTTGCTGGTGTTCGGTTCGGGTGTTCGGTTCGGGTGTTCGGTTCGGTGAGTAGTGGAGGAAACGTGGTCGGAGAAAGCAGAAGGGCCGCCGGCTGGTGCCGACGGCCCTGGAAGAGATCTCCTCGTCCTGTTGTCAGGTCGAGGGCTTCCTGAGCCGTCGGGCGTGGTGCATGGGCACGTCGACGTAGCGGCGGGTGGCCTGCTTGGAGGTGGCGATCGCCGACCAGCCGCAGGCGGCGGCCACGGAGGCGGCACCGGCAATGCGCGACATGGCGAAGGCGTTGCGCCCTACCAGTGTGTTCGTCGCAGATCGCTTCATGGGTGTCCCTCTCGGCGCCGGCGGTTCCCGGTCGGCGGGCATCGTCCTATGGCCGCTGGTGGTCCGTCAACTGATTAACGCGGGATTTGTGGAAATTCACCCCCGATGGCCCTTACCCGAGGCGCCAGAACTCGCCGGCAAGTCCGAGACCGTCGAGGATCGCCTGGTTCTGCTCGCGGGTGTGCGGCCGCCAATCCGGCGCGAGCCGGTCGCTCCACCACGCGTGCGACAGATCACACAACGTCGACACCGAGATGGTCGCGCCCGGCGAGCGCAGCGCCAACCACTGGTTCACGTGCTCTTCCGACCGGAAGAGATTCATCGTCGCTCAGGTGAAGGCGATGTCATCCCACCACTGGGAGGCGGGGACGAAACAATGGAACAACAGGGAGGTGTCATCGGGCTGGCGGTCACGAACCCTGACCTCGATGTCATCACCACAGTCGGGACAGGTCGAAGCAATCTGTCCGTCGACCCTGAGCGCGGCACAGATACCGAAGGCGTCCCACGCGCAGTTCGCGAACCACCATCGATCGCCGGCGAAGACCCTGTGGGGGGTCGGCACCGCAGAGAACGGGTTCGCCATCCGGAGGTCGGTGCTGCCGGGCTGCAGCACCAGCGCATGAGCGTCGTGCAGGCGCACTTCCGCACCATCGTCGACCAGAGAAGACGGGCAACTCGAAGATCAGTCGCCCGCCAGCCGGAAGGTGAGCCCGTGCTCGCCAGTCGTCGATACCGCCACTCCGACGGTGCGGAGGTGCTCGAGGTGGGCGTAGGTCTCCGATTCGGCCATCGAGCCCCACGAGCGGGGTCGGAAGAGGCGTTGGGACAGTTGCTCCACGCTGGCCTCGCCCAGGGATCCGAGCAGGCCGCGGAGCCGTTCGAGGCGTTCACGGTGGTGGGCCTGGATATCGGTCACCCGGCCCTGCAGGTCGGTGAAGGGATGACCGTGGGCCGGCAGCACCGTGCGCACACCTTCGAGGTTCGCCACCTTGTCGAGGGACGCCACGAAATCGGTGAGCGGGTCGGGCCCGGCGTCGAGACCCGAGATGTGAGGCGTGATCGAGGGCAGGACGTGATCGCCCGACAACAGCACGCCACCCGCCTGGTCGAACAGGCAAAGGTGGTCGGTGGTGTGCCCCGGGGTGTGCACCGCGGTCCACTCGCGCCCGCCGAGGTGAGCCGGTTCGCCGTCATGGAGGCGCAGGCTCGGACTCGGCGTGGCGAACCACTGCTTCATCACGGGCCGCAGGACCTTGTAGCGCAGCCGCACCGAGAGCGGCGGCCGGGGGTGGGCGCCACCCCAGGGCGTGACCCGGTCCCAGGGAAGACCATCGGGCTCGGACTCACCCTCGGGGCGGAGGTCGAGCTCCACGTCGCCGGCGTCGTTGGGGTCCCACCAGGTACGGAATGAGCGCTCGGTCACCACCCGGGCGCCAGTCTCGACCCGCAGGCGGCCCGACGCTCCGAAGTGATCGATGTGGGAGTGGGTCACCACTACGGTGTGCACGTGCCGCAGTCCGAACCCGGCGCGGGTGAAGCGGTCGAGCAGTTGCTTCCAGGATTTCGGGCCGGGCATCCCCGGATCGACCAGAGTGATGCCGCTGGGGTCTTCGAGGGCATAGCAGTTGACGTGTCCCAGGCCGGGCATGTCGATGGGCAACTGCAGGCGCAGTATGCCCGGCGCCACTTCGGTGATGTCCTTCGACGCCCGCTGGGCTTCCTGGCGGGGGGTTCGGGGAGGAGAAGGCGCGACCATCAGTCCAAACTAGAGGCTGATACCGAAGTACGGTCATGCCCATTCCTTCGGCCGAAACTCTCTCCGTCGCCGCGCGACTTCTGGCCGGCTGCTGGCTGTTGTTCCGCACCACCCCGTTGAGGAACGCCCGTCCAGGTTGGCGACGCCCCGCGCTCTCGGTAGTGGTTCCCGCCCGAAACGAAGAAGCCGTGTTGCCTTCGCTGCTGAAGTCGCTCCGGCCGCAACTCCGGAGCACCGATGAGATCATCGTGGTCGACGACCACAGCAGCGACGCCACTGCCGCGGTCGCCGCCGCCGCGGGTGCCACGCTGCTCCGCTCGCCGGTGCTCCCCGCCGGATGGACCGGGAAACCCTGGGCTTGTCACCACGGTGCCAGAGCGGCCCACAACGGCCTGCTCGTCTTCGTGGACGCGGATGTGACCGTGGAAGACGGTGGGCTCGACCGGGTCGTCGCCGCCGCTGAAGCCGAGGCCCCCGGTGGTCTGTTCTCGGTACAGCCCTTCCACCGCACGGAGCGGCCCATCGAGCAGCTCTCGGCCATGTTCAACACGATCACCCAGATGGGCACCAACGCCTTCACCCCGCTGGGGTCCCGGCTGGCGCCGAGGGGTGCGTTCGGACCCTGCCTGGTCACCCTCGCGGCTGACTACCACGCCATCGGTGGCCACGCGGCGGTGGCGGGCTCGGTGCTCGACGACATGGACCTGGCGGAGGCGTACCGGCAGTCGGGCCGGCCGGTGGCGGCCGCCGCAGGTCGGGGCACGTTGCGCTACCGCATGTACCCCGACGG
>JANMIX010000256.1:0-2549 GCA_031376015.1 Acidimicrobiia bacterium
GTACTACCCCGTGAGTCGCTACTGCTCGGCAGCCATCGTGACGGCCGACATCGACGCCTGCTTCAACTGAGGTTTCCGGAGAACGGCTCCCCCATCTCCGAGCGGCGCGTCGGTGTGGGTCGCAGCGGGCAGACTCGCCGGGATGAAGGACTGGATCGCAGGCGCCCGGTTACGCACGTTGCCCGCGGCGGTGGTGCCGGTGCTGGTCGGCACGGCCTGCGCGGCGGGCGAACGGCCGAGCGGGCTGGTGTGGTGGCGCATGGCGGCCGCCATGGTGGTGGCTCTGGCCATTCAGATCGGCACCAACTTCGCCAACGACTACAGCGACGGGAAGCGGGGCACCGACGATCCCAGCCGGCGGGTGGGCCCGGTCCGGCTGGTCGGGTGGGGGATCAAGCCGCCGGCCGCCGTGAAGCGCGCCGCCATGGCTTCGTTCGCCGTCGCAGGGGTTGCGGGATTGGCGCTCGCCGCCGCGGTGGGCTGGCAGTTGCTGTTGGTGGGCGCGGCCTCGTTCGCGGCGGGCTGGTTCTACACGGGGGGCCCGCGGCCCTACGGGTACGCCGGCTTCGGGGAGGTCTTCGTCTTCGCCTTCTTCGGTGTGGTGGCGACCACCGGCTCGGCCTATGTGCAACTCGAGCATGCGGGTGACCTCGGGCTGGCGTTGGCGGCCTCGGTACCCGTAGGTCTGCTGGCGACGGCACTGCTGGTGGTGAACAACCTGCGCGACATCCCGGGCGACACGCTTTCGGGCAAGCGGACCCTGGCCGTGCGCCTCGGCGATGCCCGGACCCGGTCGCTCTATGTCGGGCTTCTGCTGGTGGCGTTCGTGAGTCTCCCCTTCGTGTGCGGCCTCGGTGGGCGGCCGGCGGGTGCCATCGCATTCGGCGCGTTGCTGCTGGCGCAGCGACCGGTCGTGCAGGTGCTGGGCGGCGCCAAAGGGCCTGACCTCATCGCCGTGCTCGTTGCCACCGCCCGCGTGCAACTGGTCTTCGGCCTGCTGCTGGCCGGGGGGATGGCGATCTCGGCCTGAGACGACGCCGCCGGGGACGGCGGGGGCCGCTCAGAGTGTGTGCTGCGCCAGCCATGGCCGTAGCAGAGCCAGGAACGCGTCGGGTTGCTCGAGGTGAGCGGCGTGGCCGGCGTCCGGCACGAGGACCTTGGTGGCGTTGGCACCGATCGCCTCCGTCAGGCGTTCGGCTTCGACCGCGAACTTGGTGTCGGCGGCCCCCGCCATGACCAGCACCGGCATCTCGAGCCGGCCGAGCCGGTCCCACAGCGGATCCTGCGAACCTGTGCCCGCTTGGCGCAGGCTCTCGGACAACCCGTCGACGGTGTTGGTGCGGCGGGCGTCGCGGAACTGCGTCGCCTCGCTCAGCCCCGCGAACAACGGTTGGGCCAGCCATGCGTCCATGAATTTCTCGAGCCCGTCGCGCTCGAGCCGGTCGGCCATGGCGGCGTCGATGCGCTTGCGCTCGGCCCGAACCTCGGGATCCTCGATGCCGCCGGTGGCCCCCACCAGCACCAGACCCCGCACCAATTCGGGCACCGACAACGCCAGGTGCAGCAGGAACCGCCCGCCCATGGAGTAGCCCAGATAGGTGGCGGTACCGCCCTGATCGGCGATGAGGCGGGCGCCGGTGCGCAGGCCGGCGTAGAACTCCGAGGAGCGGCCGTGCCCCGGGGCGTCGACGAACACCACCTCATGATCGGTCGCCAGATCGTCGCCCACCGGCCCCCAGCACTGCCCGTTCTGGGCGAAGCCGTGCACCAGGACCAGGCGCGGCCCCCGCCCGGCAACCTCCGCGTGCAACATCGACAACGGCTCGTTGTGCGTCACCCCCGCACTCTTGCAGCAAGATGCCCCCATGCCCGACGCAACCCCGGCCGGCGACGTGCAGGCCACCTTCTGCGCCACGCTCGTGGACGAGTGGGCCCGCGGCGGGGTGACGGTCGCGGTGGTGGCGCCCGGTTCGAGGTCGACCCCGCTGGCCTTGGCGCTGCTCGCCGACCCGCGGATCCGGCTGGAGATCTTCCATGACGAGCGCGCCGCTGCCTTCTGTGCACTCGGTGTCGGGCTGGCGTCGGGGAGTCCCGCAGTGCTGCTGTGCACTTCAGGCACTGCTGCTGCCCACTTCCATGCCGCGGTCATCGAAGCCGATCTGTCGTGTGTGCCGGTGCTGGTCTGCACGGCCGATCGTCCCACCGAGTTGCGTGACAGCGGGGCCCCCCAGGCCATCGACCAGACCCGCCTGTACGGCAACGCCGTGCGCTGGTTCGCCGACCCCGGGGTGGCCAACTCGGCCGCCGCCGGTTCGTGGCGGGCGCTGGCGGCGCGGGCCGTGGTGCACAGCGTCGGGCACGCCGGTCAGCCGGCCGGACCGGTACACCTGAACCTGCCGTTCCGCGAGCCGCTGGTGGGCACGCCCGCCGCGCTGCCACCGGGCCGTGAGGGCGGCCAGCCATGGACCGCGGCGGCGCGGGCACCGGCGCCGGCACCGCTGCGTGTCGAGGGCCGGCGGATCGTGGTGATCGGGGGCCGGCCCGGCGAC
>JANMIX010000277.1:0-3079 GCA_031376015.1 Acidimicrobiia bacterium
GCCTCGCCTTCGCTGGAGAAACCAATGGCCACTGAGCGCTTCATCGTCACCGCCCTGCCGTACTCGTGCGCGAGAGAAGGCGAGTTCCATGTCTCGCTGTTCGTGGCGCCCACACTGACGCCCGACGACGCCGAGGAGCGGCTTGAGCGGTTCCGGACGTTCCGCCGTTGGGCGCGCCTGCTGACGGCGGGCGATGCCACCTTCGAGCTCTTCGATGAGCAGGGCGCGATCGAGTGCGAAGCGCTGCTCGACCAGATCGATGCCGACGTCTGGGACGCCGCCTTCCCGCCCGACACCCCGGTGCGAGGTCGCGGGATCCCCCAGTGGGACAACCGCCACTGGCGAACCTTCAGGGCTGCGGCGGTGCACGACAGCGCCAAGTTGGTGCACCTGCTGTCGATGTCGGTAAGCCCCACGTCGCTGCCTTCACCGGACCAGCACGTGCTGGCCAACGCACTCCCGCAGTTCGGGTTGGTGCCAGGACGCCGGCGGTTCGACGAGACCGCGTTGACCCGCTCGCTGGACGAGCAACTCGGCGAACTCAACCCGCTCAGCCCCGAGGGTCCTTCCCTCGAGTCCATCGAGGAACTCGCCGATCGCCAGGACAGCCCGGTGGCGCGGCTGCTCCTCGACCTGCAACGGGTCCGGCGCTTCTACGAGCGACCCGAGTCGCAGGCCGAGTACGAAGCTCGGCCGACCGAAGGTGCCACTCAGGCACGGCCGGAACGCCCCATCCCCGACTTCCACGAGCGCTGCGCCATGGCGGGCGACCACCGCGTGCTCCTGCGCCGCCTCGGCCTGGTGGTCGACCTGCGCGTTGCCGACCCCACCCGCTTGCGTTCGAGCCAGTGGTTGTCGGGGCGGATCGTGGCCGCCGGCGATCCCACGTTGTGCCAGGTGACCCGAACCCGTTGCGAGGCCGTCGGCGACGACCTCGTGACCGTGGCCGACACCGAGGACTGGTCCCAGGAACGGCTGCTGGTGGGCTCTCCCACACTGTTCGACCTGCTCGACCTCGATGCCGACGGCTCGGCGCTGAAGCTCGAACGGCTGTTGTGGAGCCTGCCCCGCCTGCGCGTCGTGGAGGCCAACGGCGACCCGGCCAATGCGGCACCCGCCGCGCTGCGATCCCTCGGCTTCACCCTCACCCGGGCGCGGCGCGGTGTGCAGACCCGTGGCCGGCTGGCACGCCAAACGGAGCTGCGCAACGTGCTCGACCACGGCGAGCCGCCGCAGTTGGCCACCGAAGACGTGACCCAGGGCGTGCGGGTCGAGGTGTGGGACGACCACGAGGCCCGTTGGTTCTCGCTGCACGCCCGCCGCATCGACGTCGCCGTGGAGGGCCATGGCGTGGTCCTCACCGACCTTCCCGACGAGGGTCACGTACAGGGCACCACCGCCAGTGAGACGGCCGGGGTGACCAACAGCCCCATCCACGTGCACGATGCCGTCTTCGGTTGGGAAGGTTGGAGCCTCTCGGTCCCCAAGCCCGGTCAGCGGGTCCGCCACGACAAGGGCGACGAGGTGATCGAGGACGCCCACGCCAACCCTGATCTGGTGACGCCCATCACCATCGTGAGCCGCGTCGAGCCGGGCACCCTGCCCCGTCTGCGCTACGGACGCTCCTATGCGTTCCGGGCCTGGGCCGTGGACCTCGCCTGCAACGTGCGGCCCCACAGCCTCGACCCCGGCCCACCCTCGGTGCCACCGGCGGTCGTCGCCGCTCTCGGGCCCCTCCTGGCACCGCCGACGGCGGCGCTGGCGGCTGCGGGACATCTGATGGCGCCGCTGCGTACCGAGGCCATCGCCCGGGTGACCGCCGCCGAGGCGGTCACGGCCACGCCGGTGGAGACGACGGCGGTCGAACATCCCGCGGTGGCGCTCGAGGGACTGCTCGGCACCGAGGTGGCGGGAACTGTCGCCGCACGACTGCTGGCGCGGCGACCCGCCCTCACGCCGGGCCGGGTGCCCGCCGGCACCGAACGGGCCGCGCTGGTCGACCGTGCCTTCGCCGACTCGTTGCGGCTCACCGATGAACCGGCCGTCCATGACGTGACCGTCCGGGACGTGGAGCGGGTAGGGCGAGCCATCCTGACCGGCAACGGTCCCGTCTTCGATCCGGCCGCGGCGGCGAAGAACCTGGCCGCACTCACCCCACTGCGTCCGTTCCTGCGGTGGGATCCAGTGCTGCCGCCCGCCATCGTGTCGCGACACCGGTACTCCACGGGTGAATCGCTGCGGCAGATCGTGATCCGTTCAGGGGTCACCCAGGACCCCGTCACGCTGACCATCACGGTGACCCCACCCGCCGCCTACTCCGCCGCCACCGCCGCTTTGGGTCTCGACTACCGCGCCACCAGCGAACGCCACCTCGCCCCACCCAAGACCAGCCAGCCCCAAGCCGAGAGTCACGGCATGTTCGACGAGGCCATCGGTTCGCTGGACCCGGCCGATCACCAGCGCCTGCTGGCCGTGGCGGTGCGCGAGTCGGGGACGCTGTTCGACGTGGGCGTTCCCCGGCTCAGCGATCCGAGCGTCGCGGACCCCCAGCCCGGCGTCGGCCTCGAGCACGAAGTCAGCGCGCCGCCGTCCACGCTCAAGTCGTTGCCGCTCGCGCTGGGCGATGCGCCCGCCCCCGGCCAGTACGTGGTGCACGACACCGATCAGTTGGTGCTCCCGTACCTTCCCGACCCGGCCGCCGCCGGCATCTCGGTGGTCTTCCCCGAGGCGGGCCTCGACCGCAGCATCGCCTTCCCGTTCGGCACCGAGGGCTTCACCGCCCGCTACGCAGGTGAGTGGCCCGAGATCGAGCCATTCCGGCTGATTCTCGAGGACCGTTCGCAACTGGCGGGCCGCGTCAAGGGCAACGAGATCCACTTCGGACTTCCGCCGGCCGACGTGCAGCGGTTCCGGCTGGCCTCGTCGATCGACCCGGAGGATCTGACGCTGTTCGGCCCGTGGCGCAGCCTGCCCCCGGCGGTGACGGGGGATCCCGACGTGGCCGAGGCCGCCGCCGACGGCTGGCTGTGGGGCCTCACGCCCTACGAGGACGTGACCTTGCTGCACGCCGTACCCCGGC
>JANMIX010000318.1:0-3110 GCA_031376015.1 Acidimicrobiia bacterium
CCGACTCCCCGCTGTCCGCGGACCGGCGCGGGGCTGCCCTGCTGGAAACCGTGGACCGTGGCGGCTGCACCATCGCCTCGCTGGCGGGCATCCAACGATTGCGCCTCCGCCCACCGGCGTCGTCGGTCGGGGAGTCGGGCCTCGCGCCGCCGGCGCTGTACTCGGCCACACTGCGCTCGCCGACGGGCGCCTGCTTCAGCGATGGAGCCCGAGCCTTCGTGGTGCGCCATGCCTACGGCGCCGGGTCCATCGTGTCTGTCGGTGGGCCGCAGGTGTTCACCAACGAGGTTCTCGACCAGGAGGGCAACGCCGCCCTTGCTCTCGATCTGCTGCGCCCTGCGGAGGGTGGCGGCCTTGTCATCGTGAACCCCTCCCAGATCGCGGGCCAGGGAACCGAGACGCTTCGCGACCTGATCCCCGACCGCGTGTGGCAGGCGTTGCTGCAGCTGTTGGTCGCCTTCTTGCTGTACGCGCTGCACCGCAGCCGCCGTCTCGGGCGACCGGTGAGCGAACGGGCGGTGGTCTCGGTGCCGGCATCGGGCCTGGTGGTGGCCACCGCACGGCTGCACGCCCGGGGCGGGGGTGCGCCCGTCGCCGCCCAGCGCCTGCGGATCGACGCCGGTGGGCGCCTCGCCTCCTCGCTCGGCCTTCCAGCCCATGTGGACGTCGCTACGCTCGCCGCCGAGGTGGCACGGCGCACAGGTCGTGAACAACCCGATGTGCACGACCTGCTGGTGGCCCGCCCGGTGCTGCACAGCGCTGAACTCGTCGAGCTCTCCGTGGCGCTCGATCAACTCGTGGAGGACGTTTCGTGACGGTCCAGGACACCCCCGATGCCCGCGCTCCCATCGCCGCGCTGCGCGCCGAGATCGGCAAGGTCGTCGTCGGCCAGGAGGGAACTCTCTCCGGGTTGGTGGCCGCGCTGCTGGCGCGAGGCCATGTGCTGCTCGAGGGCGTGCCCGGCGTGGCCAAGACGCTGGTGGTGAAGGCAATGGCCGCCTCGCTCGACCTTGAGTTCCGCCGAGTCCAGTTCACGCCCGACCTGATGCCCTCCGATGTGATCGGCCAGGTCGTGTTCGACAACCGCGGCGGTGGGTTCGAGTTCCGCACCGGCCCGGTGTTCACCAACGTGCTTCTCGCCGACGAGATCAACCGCACCCCACCGAAGACGCAGGCGGCTCTTCTGGAGGCGATGGAGGAACGGCAGGTGTCCGTGGACGGCCGCAGCCGCCCGCTGCCGGACCCATTCATCGTGGTGGCCACCCAGAACCCCGTGGAGTACGAGGGCACCTATCCGCTGCCCGAAGCGCAACTCGACCGCTTCCTGTTCAAGCTCAACGTCGGTTACCCGTCCGCCGAGCAGGAGGCCGAGGTGCTGGCACGCCACGACCGTGGCCTCGATCCCCACGACCTGGCCGGCCAGGGGGTGCACCCGGTCGCCACCGCCGCCGACCTGGCCCGGGCCCGCGAGGAGGTGGCGGCGCTGCGCGTCGAACCGGCCCTGCTGGCCTACATCGTGGCGGTGTGCCGGGCCACCCGGGAGACGCCCTCTCTCAGCCTGGGCGCCTCGCCCCGCGGCGCAACGGCGTTGCTGCACGCGGCCAAGGCCTGGGCCTGGCTCTCGGGGCGGGCCTTCGTGACGCCCGACGAGGTCAAGGCGGTGGCCAAACCCACGCTGCGGCACCGGATCCAGTTACGGCCCGAGGCCGAACTGGAGGGAGCCACCGCCGACAGCGTGCTGGACGGGGTGCTCCTCCAGGTTCCCGCGCCCCGCTGAGCCGTGCCCGTCCTGACCCGACGCCTCGCGTTGGTGGCGCTCGCTCTGGCGGCGCTGCGCTACCTGCTGCCCGACGATCTGCCCGGCGGGTTGTTGCTCCTCGACGGCGCGCTGGTGGTGGCGGTCATCCTCGATTTCGCGCTGGGCACCGCACCCGGCCGGGTGGAGGTGGATCGGCGAGCCCCTTCGGTGGTCGTGGTCGGACAGCGGGCACCCTTGCGCTGGACGGTGCGCAACCCCGGGGACCGGCCGCTGCTGGTGAGCGTGGCCGACGACCTGGCGTCGTCGCTGCACGCCGAGCAACGCCGCTTCAGTGTCGAGGTGCCGGCCCGCGGTGCCGCCACGGTGGAGACCGAACTGGTGCCCAGCCGTCGGGGCCGTTTCGAACCGTCGCAGTTGGTGGTGCGCACCCGCGGGCCGCTGGGGTTGATGGAGCGGCAACGGACGCGCCGCCAGCACGCCACCATCCGGGTGCACCCGCCGTTCCGGTCCAAGGGTGAGGCCGAACTGCTGGTGAACCGGGCCCGGGTGCTGGAGGTCGGGCTGCGCTCGGCGCGGGGCCGGGGCGGCGGTACCGACTTCGACCAGCTACGCGACTACGGGCCCGATGACGAGTTCCGCCGCATCGACTGGGCGGCGACCGCACGGGCCGGGCACCCGATCGTGCGTACCTATCGAGCCGAGCGCAACCAGACGGTGCTCACCCTGCTCGACGCCGGCCGGCTGATGGCGGCACGGGTCGAGGGGGTCCCGCGCCTCGAGCACGCCATGGACGCCACCATGGTGCTCGCCACCGTGGCGACCCGTGTGGGGGATCGGTTCGGGCTCGTCACCTTCTCCGAGGAGGTGCGCACGGTGCTGGAACCCTCCAAACAGCGCGCCCATGCCGGAAAGGTCACCGAGGCGCTCTACGACCTCGAGCCCGAGTAGGTGGAGAGCGACTACCGCAAGGCGTTCACCGCCACGGTGGCCCGGTTCCGGCGCCGGAGCCTGCTCGTCCTTCTCACCGATCTGTCCGAGCCGGCTGCCGAGGAGTTCCTCCTGCCCGCCATGGGTCTGTTGACCTCTCGGCACGAGGTCGTCATCGGTGCCGTGCGCGACCCGCAGGTCGAGGCCTGGGCCGCGGGACGCACCGGCGAGGCCGACGCGGCGACCGCCACCTACCTGCGGGCCGCCGCGCTGGGTGCCATCGAGGAGCGGCGACGGGTGGCGTCTCGCTTTCGCGCCCTGGGCGCGACGGTGGTGGACGCCGCCCCGGGCCGCCTGGCCGTGGATTTGGCCGACACCTACCTGCACATGAAGGCCGTCGGGGCCCTCTGATCGAGACGGCTGG
>JANMIX010000346.1:0-2661 GCA_031376015.1 Acidimicrobiia bacterium
GCTTCGTGCACGCCGCCTTCGCGCTGCGCGAGGCCGGGTTCGAGACGATCATGGTCAACTGCAACCCCGAGACGGTCTCGACCGACTACGACACTTCCGATCGCCTCTACTTCGAGCCCATCACCTACGAGGACGTCACCGCCATCGTCGAGCGCGAACGCCGATCCGGCCACCTGCGCGGCGTGATCGTCAGCCTGGGCGGACAGACCCCGCTGAAGCTGGCCGGCCTGCTCCCACCCGAACTTGTGCTGGGGACCTCGCCGGCGTCCATCGACCTCGCCGAGGACCGCGATCAGTGGAACGCGTTGTGCGCCCGTCTCGAGATCCCCCAACCCGCGGGCGGCACCGCCACCACCATCGAAGGTGCCCTGGCCATCACCGAGCGGATCGCCTACCCCGCCCTGGTGCGGCCCAGCTACGTGCTGGGTGGCCGGGCCATGGAGATCGTCTACGACGACGACCACCTGCGGCGGGCCATGGCCGAGCTGGCCGGGTTCGGCACTCTCGGCCGCGAAGGTGGCCTATCGGCCTCGCGGCCGGTCCTGGTCGACCGCTTCCTGGAGGATGCCACCGAGGTCGACGTGGACGCCCTGCGGGACCGCACCGGCGAGGTGGTCATCGGTGCCGTCATGGAGCACGTCGAGGAGGCGGGTGTGCACTCCGGCGACTCCGCCTGCGCCATCCCCCCGTACTCGCTCTCGGACGCGACGATCGGGGTCATCGAGACCTACACGCGCCGCATCGCCGAGGCGCTGGAGGTCGTGGGCCTGGTCAACGTCCAGTACGCCGTGAAGGACGGGCAGGTCTTCGTGATCGAGGCCAACCCGCGGGCCAGCCGTACCGTGCCGTTCGTGGCCAAGGCCACCGGCGTGCCACTGGTGAAGGTGGCGGCAAGGGTGATGGTGGGCGCGACACTGGAGGAACTGCGCGTCGAGGGCCTGCTGCGGCCGCCCAAGGGCGGGCACGTGGCGGTGAAGGAGGCGGTGCTGCCCTTTAACCGGTTCCCCGACGCCGACAGCGTGCTCGGCCCGGAGATGCGTTCCACCGGTGAGGTGATGGGCATCGACCGCACCTTCGGTCTGGCCTTCGCCAAGAGCCAACTGGCCGCCGGGGACCGTCTCCCCAGCGAGGGCATGGTGTTCATCTCCGTGGCCGACCGCGACAAGAAGACGGCAGTCCGCGCCGCTCGCACCTTCATCGCCAACGGGTTCTCCATCGCTGCCACGTCCGGCACTGCGACGCGCCTCGAAGAGGAGGGCGTGGCGGTGGCCACCGTCGTGGCCAAGATCGGTGAGGCGGCCGGGGTCGACGCCGTCGACCTCATCAACTCCGGCAAGGTCAATCTGGTCATCAACAGCCCACGCGGTCGGGGGGCCCGAGCCGACGGCGAGCACATCCGTTCCGCCGCCAGCGTCAACGGCGTCCCCTGCGTGACCACGGCCGCCGCCGGGCTGGCGGCGGCGGAAGGCATCGCCGATTGGTCGCACCACGAGTTGCGGGTCCGCTCGCTCCAGGAATACCTGGCGTGAACGGTCGGGGCGCCGCCGGGTGGTGAACCTCTCGACCCGAGTCGGCAACCTCGAGTTGCCCAACCCGATCCTGACGGCGTCGGGTACGGCCGGCCACGGCGCGGAACTGGAGGCCTACTTCCCCTTGCGGGAGCTGGGCGCAGTGGTGGTGAAGTCACTGCACGCCGGGTCCTGGCCGGGGAACCCGGCGCCGCGGGTGCACGCGGTGACGGCGGGGATGTTGAACTCCGTGGGCCTGCAGGGCCCCGGCGTCGCCGCCTGGCTGCGCGACGACCTGCCCGCGCTGCAGGCCGCCCAGGCCAGGGTCGTGGCCTCGATCTGGGGTCGATCGGTGGCCGACTACCGCGCCGCGGCCGAGCTGCTGGCCGCCGCTCCGAGCGACGTGGTGGCGGTGGAGGTCAACCTGTCGTGCCCCAACCTCGACGGCGGGAAGCACCTGTTCGCCCAGTCCGCCAGTGCCACCTCCGATGCGGTGCACGCGGTGGTCGACGTCCTCGGCTCACGACCGGTGTGGGCCAAGCTCACCGCGCAGGTGACCGGGATCGGCGAGATCGCCGCCGCGGCGCAGGCCGCGGGAGCGCAGGCGGTGGTGTGCATCAACACTCTTCTCGGCATGGCCATCGACACCGGTTCACGGCGCTACCGGTTGGGCGCCGGCCCCGCCGGTGGGGGACTGTCCGGCCCCGCCTTCCACCCCGTAGCGGTGCGGGCCGTACACGACGTGTGCGCCGCCGCGCCTGAGCTGAGCGTCGTGGGTGTCGGCGGGGTGGCCTCCGGGGTGGATGCCATCGAGCTCCTGCTGGCCGGCGCCAGCGCCGTGCAGGTGGGCACCGCCACCTTCGAAGACCCGGTGGCATCACGCCGGGTGCTGCGCGAGGTGGAAGAGTGGTGCCGATCCCACGGCGTGCTCGCCATCGAGGAACTCATCGGAGCGGCTCATGACTGATGTCCAGACCCAGGCACCCGCGGAGGTGCGCAGCCGTCTCGCGCTCGCCCTCGACGTAGACGACATGGTCGTGGCCATCCGAGCCGCACGGGAGCTGCGGCCGTGGTTCGGCGTGGCCAAGGTGGGCCTCGAGCTGTTCTCCTCGGCCGGGCCCGACGCCGTGGGCGCGCTGGCCGAACTGGGGTA
>JANMIX010000357.1:0-4906 GCA_031376015.1 Acidimicrobiia bacterium
TGATCGTCGCGCCGTCGACGAGGTCGAGAAGGGCCGGAGTCTCATCGGTCGATCCGTTGTCGACGAGCACCGCTTGGTACAGATGGTCCGGAGTGGACCGTTCCAGGGCCAGGAGGCAGTTGCGCGTCAGATCGGCTCGATTGAACAGCGGGATGACGATCGACACGCGCTCCAGCACGGTCTCGGGATCGGCATCTGCGCTGCGCAGTTGACTGCTCGGACTCAGGTCGTGCCCAGCGAGGACGATGAGTCGGCCATGCACTACGACTGGCTCGTGGTCGGCGCCGGCCTCAGCGGAGCGACGTTCGCAGAACGGCTTGCCGCCGACGCCAACCAGCGGGTGCTGGTTGTGGATCGTCGTCCTCACGTTGCCGGGAACGTGTTCGACTCACCCGATCACACGGGGCTGCTCATCCACCGCTATGGACCTCACATCTTCCATACGCGTTCGGAGCAGGTCTGGGCCTACCTCAACCGGTTCACGAAGTGGCACCCCTACGTGCATCGGGTGCAGGCGGAGATCAACAACACGATGGTGCCGCTGCCGTTCAACCTCAACTCCATCGAGCGCTTGTTCGACACCAACGAGGCCGCCCGACTGTGCGCCACCCTGCTGCGCGAGTTCCCTGAGGGCACGAAGGTCCCGGTGCTGCGCCTGCTCGAGCACTCCGACCGAGCACTTGCCGATCTCGGCGAGTTCGTCTACCAGAACGTCTTCTTGCACTACACCGTCAAGCAGTGGGGATACCGCCCCGAGGAGCTCGACCGTTCGGTGACGGGTCGGGTGCCCGTGCTGGTGGGACGAGACAACCGGTACTTCCAGGATCCCCACCAAGGCACTCCGCTTCACGGCTACACGGCGATGGTGCAGCGCATGCTGGAGCACCCCTCGATCACGGTGGCGACCGAGACGGACCAGTCCGCGCTCGGGTCCAACGTCACGTGGGATCGCTGCGTGTTCACCGGACCGATCGATGAGTACTTCGGCATGGAGTACGGCGCACTCCCCTACCGCAGCCTGCGGTTCGAGCATCGGACGCTTCAAGTCGACCGGGCCCAACCCGTGGCCCAGGTCAACTACCCGGACCAACGGCCGTACACCCGGTCGGTGGAACACGCCCATTTCAGTGACGCCCACCTGGGGGTGACCACGGTGACCCGCGAGTTCCCGATGGCGCACATTCCCGGCGAGACCGAGCCCTACTACCCCGTGCCCACCGAGGAGTCGCATCAGGCGTATCGCCGCTATGCCGAGCATGCGCAGAAATTCGCCCCGGACACCCTCTTCGTCGGCCGGCTCGCGCACTACCGCTACTACGACATGGACCAAGCGGTGAACCACGCGCTGCACGCCTACCAGCGGCACGTCCGGGACGGAGCCCCCCAGCTCCTGTCGACTGTCACCGGCTGATCAGGGCCGGTCGACGGCATCGAGGATTCGATGCGCCACTGACTTCCACGACAGGGACCGCGCCACGCGGATCTGCTCGGAGTTCAGCGGACCCAGGCCGAGCTCGTCATGACACGACGCAACGAAGCTCTCGACCGTAGTCGTGCTGAGCACGAACGATTCGAGGGAGCCGGGGACCGCACAGTTGAGGATGACCGAGCGCAGGCCGGCGGCGGCGTAGTTGTAGAGCTTGTGGGGCTCCATCGACCAGGTGAACGGCTCGTCGGTGTGAGGGACGATGCCCAGGTCACAGTGCCGGAGGTACGGGGGTGACTCCGAGGGAAGCCGCGGCCCCAACCAGTGGACGTGCGCGTGCCGGTCGATCAGTGCAGCGAGTTCAGCCGAGGGTCCCAATCCGATGAGCACCACCTCCACCCCGCTGTCCGCCAGCGCGGCCAGGGCGGCGATGTCGATCCGCACCGACAGGGTCCCGAAGTAGAGGACACGGGGGTGAGGGATCGACCGGAGGTCCGTCGGCTCCGACGATGCGTCCACACCCCGGGTGTGCCAGTCCTCATCACAGCCGTGGCCGACGTAGATCGCCTCCGGCTGGTCTCGTACCGATCCTTCCGACAGCGCGACGACGATGTCGCTCCCCCGACACAACAGGTGGCGGATACGGGCGTGATGCGCATGCCATTGCTCCGTGCGACCCGGCCAATCCTGTAGACGATCGAACGACACCAGCGCGGTACGGCGCGAACGAGGCGCAAATCCCGCGTGGAACTCCCAGTTCGCGTCCCCGACGCCGAAGTTGAGATGCAGCACGTCTTGGAGCTCGGCGTGCTCGAGCACCGCCGCGGCCACCTGAGCGGCGGCGACCTTTCCCATCGGTCGATACACCCACAGGTCTCGGTCGATCATGCAATCGAGCTCCGGTTCGCCCTCGCGGGGTTGGGATGGCTCGACATAGGCGACCCGTCGAGCGAGACCTTCGTCCACCAGCGCGCGTGCCACCGCCTCGGAGGGGCGCCCGAGTTGTCCGTAGTCGTTCTGCAACCAGGTGATGACCACGTCCGGGCGAGGGTGTTGCCCCATGTCCGCCATGTTGCCCCAGACGTCCTGGCCACGGGCGGATAGTGATTCCAGGCTCAAGTCGGGTGTCAGGGGACCGATCGGAACCTTCGTGGAAGACCGCGGCCCATGCGACGTCGTTGACGACTATCGACGGCCAGGTACACCGGCGGAGGCCCGCTACGACTTCCAGATCCGACCCGAGGAGTGGAACCTCTCCCACACGCAGCAGGCGCGGATGATCGAGGACGGCGCCGTAGTCGTGGACATCGGCTGCGCGGCGGGCTTCATGTCACAACACCTGACCCACCGGGGATGCCGCGTGGTGGGAGTCGAGCTCGATCCGATCGGGATCGACGTTGCCCGCCGGCGCGGGGTCAATGCCCTGGCCGTCGACATCACCACCGACGAGGGCATTTCTGCGGTGCTCGACGCCCTCGGCGAATTGGCCGACTACGTGCTGTTCGGCGACGTCCTCGAACACCTCGTGGACCCCGTAGCGGCGCTGGTCTCGGTCCGCCGGCTGTTGCGACCTTCGGGGGCCGTCGTCGCGTCGGTACCGAACGTGGCGCACGGCGGCATCCAACTCGATCTCCTGCGCGGTCGGTTCGAATACACCCGCCGGGGGTTGCTCGACGACACCCACGTGCACCTATTCACCGAAGCCACCTTTCAGGCCACCCTCGTGGCCGCCGGGTATCACGTCGAGCGAATGGATCGATCGATCGCCCCCGTCCACGGCGTCGAGGGCCGCGCCCCGCACGGCGCGCTGCCTGCGGCGATCGAACAGTACGTGGCCTGCAATCCAGACTCCTGGGTGTACCAGTACGTGGCCAAGGCACGGGTCCGCGGACGGTCCTGGAGCGCGACCGGACCACAGCAGACCGGCGTCGCCGTCCTCGGCGCTGAGGGGGACGAACCGGGCCGTTGGACCGACGCACTGCCGAGCATGCTGGGTGGCGAGGCGATGCTGATTGACTGGGATGGCCTGTCGGAGCTTCCCGAACGCCACCCCGTCCTCGTCGTTCCCCCGGGAACGACCCCCGATCCCGACTGGCTGGTGCCGCTGGTCAGCCAGTCACGGACACTGGGCGTCACCACCGGCGTTGGTCTTGCCGGCACCGATGACCGTCTGATCCACGTCGGCGCGGCCCCGCACCTGGCGGTCGAAGGACTCGCTGCCACACATCCGGTCGCGTCGGCCCAGCGGTCGCGGACAACGCTACGAGCGCCCTTGCTCACCACCGCCGGCGAACTCCTCGGCTCGGGTGTACGGAACTGGTCCGAGGTGCGCCTTGATGGTCGCTACACCGGTGCCGTTGCCCGTTGCTCGACCGCCATTGCCCCTCGGGACGGGGTGGCCTTCACAAGTCACGCGGCGGTGATGGTGCTTCCCGTCCCGCCGGTCGACCTCAGCCCGGAGGACCGCGAGGTCGTCCTGGAACTGTGCGAGCGACTCACCGAACGAGGCGTCACCGCGGTGGTGTGGTCGGAACATCGGGGTCTGTCGGCGTTGTCGGGGTTGTCGGCACCGGCCGCAGCCCGGGGTGCAGTCATCTTCGGAGCCTTTGCCGCACAGGAAGCATCCAGCCCGCAAGGGATCAGCCGGCTCGTTCCACTGTCGGAGATCATCGCGGCCAACCGTGTTTCCCTGGTAGTTCACCTCGGTGAGGCCATGCAGGACCGCTTCAGTTGGATCGTCAGCGAGTTGTGCGAGGCCCCGCAGGTGTTGCTCGACGGCATCTCCCTCTCGGGGGCGCGTGAACAGGGAAAGCTCGGGGAGCTGCTCGATGCACTGTCGGGCACCGCGGACGTGCCACCTCCCCCTGGCGCCAGCAGAGCGATTCGTCGCGCGCTGGTCGCGGGCTCGGATGCGGCTCGCACGCATGCTCTCGCTCGCCTCGAGGCGATGGGGCTCGTCACCCATGGCGACGACGACGTACCGCCGGCACCTTCCGACGAGGACGATGTGCTCGTCGTCGCCGCGGGAGCATTCGATCCGGTGGTCGTCCCGCCCCAGGATCTGGAGGTGCCCGCCGTGCTCTACCTTCACGAGCGGCCTCTTCTCGGGGATGCGGAGAGAGACGCCGCTGCCCACTACGACATTGTCTGCACCGCAACTGACGCCGATCTGTTCGCGCTGCGCGGGATGGCGGTGCCGGTGGCTGGCGAACTCGACCAACTGGGTGTCCTGCTCGGACCGGGGGCCCCGCTGCCCACCTGGCGAGCAGCCATGCGGGCCGGGCGCCGTCACCTCGAATCCGGGCATCCGGATCGCGATCGCCGCTGTTACCAGGCGGCACAACGCTACGAGCCCGGACGCGCCGCCACCGAGAACTGCCTCGGGGTTGTCGCCTGGATGGTGGGCGACACCGTCGCCGCTCGCCGCCACTTCGAGTGCGCGCACTGCATTGCGCTGACCCTTCACGTCCGAATAGTCGA
>JANMIX010000366.1:0-1828 GCA_031376015.1 Acidimicrobiia bacterium
CCTGCGGGCGCAACTGCAACGCGATGTGCGCAACCGGGTGGGCTCGCTCCCGGGTGTGCAGAGGGTCGACCTCGAATGGACCGAACTGACCCCCGAGGAGAAGGCCACCGCGATGTCGCGGGCCCGCCTCCAGATCTCCCAGCGGGTGGAGAACACCTCGGTCGGACCCACCACCAAGGTCATCACCATCGCCTCGGGCAAGGGCGGTGTGGGCAAGTCGTCGGTCACCGTGAACCTGGCCGCGGCGCTGGCCGACCGGGGGTTGAAGGTGGGCCTCCTCGACGCCGACATCTGGGGCTACTCCGTGCCGCGGATGCTCGGCATCAGCGGGCGCCTCGGTGGCGTGCAACAGGGCGAGCGCAAGGTGATGATCCCCCTCGAGCGCAGCATCGGCAAAGGCGTGGTGCGGGTGGTGTCCATGGGATTCCTGGTGGAGGACGAGGGCTCGGCGTTGATGTGGCGGGGCCTCATGCTCAACCGGGGCGTCCAGCATTTCCTGCAGGACGTCGAGTGGGGTGACGACCTCGATTACCTGCTGATCGACATGCCGCCCGGCACCGGCGACGTGCAGATGGGTGTGGCCAAACTGGTACCCCGCGCAGAGACCATCATCGTGACCACACCGGCACTGGCCGCCCAGAAGGTGGCCGTGCGAGCGGCCTCCATGGCCCGCAAGAACTACCTGCGCATCGCCGGGGTCATCGAGAACATGGCCGGCTTCACCTGTGCGCACGGCGAGGAGTACCCGCTGTTCGGCGTGGGCGGCGGCGCCGCCTGCGCCCATGAGGCGGGCACGGTGCTCCTCGGTTCGGTGCCCCTCGAGGCGTCCGTCAGCATCGGCGGCGACACCGGGGCACCGGTGGTGCTGGGTGACGGCCCTGCAGCCGACGCCTTCCGTGCCATCGCGGGGCGCATCGTGGACGAGGCCGTGCCGCCGGCCTCGATGGCGGGGTGCACGGCCCACATGCTCGAAGCGGTGACCGCTGCTCTCGGCGACCTCGATGCCAAGCAAGCCGCGCTGGCTTCGGCGACGCAGGAATCGGCCGAGCCGGCCAGCTGAGCGGGCAAGCTGAGCCGGGCCGCGATCCGTCCCGCGAGCCGCGTCCCGCTACCTTGCCCCAGATGCGTCCGCGCCGGCCCGCCTTGCCCGCCCTGTTGAGGTTGGCCGCGCTGAGCGTCACCGTGACGGCGGGCGCCATGGCCGCGGCCGGCTGTCAGAGCCAGGCCACCCTCGATCGCCAGCAGCAGGAGGCCGAGGCCCGCGAGTGCGTGAGCCTGGTGGTACGCAACGTTGCCCAGAACGTGAAGCCGAAGGTGACGTCGCTCGACGGCGTCCGACTCGATCTGGCCGCCGACCCCGCCGCGTTCTTCGCCGAACTGGCCCGGCTCCGACCGCCCTCGAGCTTCGATCTGGACGCGGCCAAGAGCTTCCGCCTGTCGCGCTCGGCCTACGTGGGTGACCGTTGCAAGCCCGAGGATGTGAAGAGTTCGTCCTCGACCGCCTCGCACAGCGCCTCAACCGGGACACCCACGGCGGGATCCACGGCGGGATCGACCAGCACTGCGACGACCACGACGAGCCCCAGTGGCTGAGGAAACCGGCACCGCCGTCGATCCCACCGTGCCAGTCGATCCCACTCTGCCGGCCGATTCCACCGTGCCAGTCGATCCCACCGTGCCAATCCCGCCCAGCGGGATCTCGCCGCCGGATGCGCCCGACGCCGACCGCCCGGAACCTCCCATCCACCGGCGGTGGCCCGATCTCGCCATCGCGCTCGCACTCTTCGCCGGCACCGTGGCCAGCCGCCTCCCTCACCTGTCGCGACCC
>JANMIX010000402.1:0-6779 GCA_031376015.1 Acidimicrobiia bacterium
AGGATGAAAAAAATATTCTCGAAGTTTACCATGAATACGCCAGGGCCTCTCGATGGTCTTTATTGTGGTAGAGATTATGATTCGGCCGCCTCCGCCGGTGTGCGGTACCGAGTGAAGCTCACGACCGCCACCCGCTGCTCGCCCGGGTCCAGAGCGGCCAGGGCCGCCCTGCGGTCCCGCACGTAGGCGGCCACCACGGTGCGGGCCTCGGGCCCGATCACCACCTTCTCCGATGCCGGCAAAAGGGGCGAGGAGAGCCGGCCGCCGGTCGAGGCCTGCTGGTTGAGCACGGTGACGATCACCGCCAGCAGCGCCAGGACAAGCCCGATGCCCGCGGCCCGCACGGTCCAGCGGGCCCAGCGCTCCTCGCCGGCCACGGCGGCGGCCAGCTCCTCCTCGCTGGGGAGGGGCTCGGGCGAGGGAACCTCAGTCGAGTCCATCGAGGACTTCGGCCAGGTCGGCGGGAAGGGGGCTGGAGAACTCAACCGTTTCGCCGGTGCCGGGGTGCACGAAAACCAGATGCTCGGCGTGCAGGAACACTCGGGGCGGCACGATCCCGGCCCGGTTGCCTCCATAACGGTCATCGCCCACCACCGGGTGACCGATCGAGGCCAGGTGGACGCGGATCTGGTGGGTTCGCCCGGTCTCGAGCCGGCAGACCAACTCCGCCGTCTCGGCCGGACGCGCGAAGCGGTTGCGTACCTCGTAGTGCGTCCTCGCCTCCCGCCCGGAGCGCACGACCGCCATGCGGGTCGGATCCCGGGGGGAGCGACCGATCGGGGCATCGATGAGGCCTCGCGTCGAACCGGGGCGGCCCCACACCAGGGCCCGGTAGGCACGGGAGGCGGAGCGATCGGCCAACTGGGCCGACAGGGCGGCGTAGGCGGCCGGCGTGCGGGCCACCATGAGCAGGCCGGAGGTGTCCCGGTCGAGCCGGTGCACGATCCCCGGCCGGGCCGGATCGCCAACCCCGGCGATGTCGGGGAAGCGAGCCAGGAGGCCGTTCACCAGGGTGCCACTGAGATGCCCGGAACCCGGATGCACCACCAGGCCTGGAGGCTTGTCGATGACGATGACTTCTGCGTCCTCGTAGCGCGCCTCGACCGGCACGGAGGCGTCGGGCTGGGGCGGCTCGGGCTCTCCGGGAGCCTCATAGTCGATTACCACCTCATCGCCCTCGGCGACGCGGCTCGACACCTTGTGCACCACGTGATCGCCCACGCGCACGGCGCCCTCGGTCACCAGGGCCGCCGCGTCGGCGCGGCTGCACCCGGCGACGAAAGCCACGACCCGGTCGATCCGCTCGCCGCTGAGGCCGGCCGGGACGCGTTCGACGATCACCGTTCGGCGCGAAAGGCGAGCAGCACCAACACCACCCCTCCACAGGAGATCGCCATGTCGGCCACATTGAAGACCGGCCACCACTGCAGATCGATGAAGTCGACCACCGACCCACCCAGGAACCCGCCCGAGCCGTCGCGGAAGATCCGGTCGAGGAGGTTGCCGAGCGCGCCGCCCACGATGAGGCCGATCGCCAGCGCGCCACGGCGGTCCGTGAGGTGGCGGCTCGTGGCCACGATGCCGGCCACCACCACCAGCGCCAGCGCACCGATGATGCCGCCGCGACCACGGCCCAGGCTGAAGGACGCGCCGCTGTTGGCCACCAGATGCAGGCGTAGGCTGCCGAGCAGGTCGATGTCGCGGTCGCTGAGCACGGCGACGGCCCAGGACTTCGAGAGCTGATCGGCCAGGAGCGTCGCGGCGGCGACGGCCCCGGCCAGCCGCACACGACGGCGCGTGCCGACGGCGGCGTTGTTCAGAAGCGAAAGCCTCCCGCCTTGCATTCCACCTGCTCCCGCGCCCACGGGATGGCTTCGAGTCGCTCCTTGGGGATCTTGGCGCCGCAGGTCTCGCAGATGCCGTAGGTGCCGTCGTCGAGCTTGTTCAGGGCGCGGTCGATCTCGTCCACCATGGCCCGGGCCTGCGCCGAGAGCACCAGGTCGCGCTCGCGCTCGACGGCCAGGGTGTCGCCTTCGCCCGATTCCTCGTCGAACTGCACATCGCCACCTTCACGGTCGGCGGTGAGCAGATCGGCCTCGGCCTGCAGCGCCGTGGCCGACGCGGTGTACGAGGCCCGCTCGCGCACCAACTCGCGGCGCATCTCCTCGAGGAACTTCGCGCCCAGACCGGCCTGGTTCTTCTGCGGTCCGCCCTTTTCGGCGGCTTTGGCCGGTGCAGTTGCCTTGGCCGCAACCTTGGCGGCCGCAACCTTGGCGGGCGCCGACTTGGCGGGCGCCGACTTGGCGGGCGCCGACTTGGCGGGCGCCGACTTGGCGGACACCGCGGCCCGCACGGGTGCGGCCTGCTACGCCGGCGCCTTCTTGGCCGGCGCGACCTTCTGAGCCGGCGCGGCCGTTTTGGCCGGCGTCACCTTGGCGGGTGACGCCTTGGCGGCGGAGCGCGCCGGCGGGCTGGCGGCTTTCGCGGCTTTCGCCGCAGTGGCGCCGGCCGCAGGCTTCTTGGTCGGCGAAGCCTTGGCGGGTTTCGATGGAGCTGACTTGGGCATGGATGCCTCTCGGGACGCCTAAATTGAGGTGCCGCAGGGTAGCAGCGGGCCACCACTGTCCGTTCCCCGGCCGAAAAGTACGGGTCGAACTCGGTTCAGGATGACGCGCCGGGGACCGTACGCTGGGCCGCCATGGCCTACCCCGACGTCGATCCGAGACCGTCCTTCCCCGTCATGGAGAAGTCGGTGATCGAGCGTTGGATCGCCCAACGCAGCTTCGAACGCTCGGTGCAGGCCCGTGCGGCCGGCGCCAACGAGTTCGTCTTCTATGACGGGCCGCCCTTCGCCAACGGCCTTCCCCACTACGGCCACCTGCTCACCGGGTTCGTGAAGGACGCCGTGCCCCGCTACCAGACCATGCGGGGCCATCGGGTCGAGCGCCGCTTCGGCTGGGATTGCCACGGCCTTCCCGCCGAGATGGAGGCCGAGAAGCGCCTCGGCGTGTCGGGCCGTTTCGCCATCAACGAGCTGGGGGTCGCCGCCTTCAACGAGGAGTGCCGCTCGATCGTGTCGGGCACCGCCGACGACTGGCACAGCTATGTGACCCGCCAGGCCCGCTGGGTCGACATGGCCAGCGACTACAAGACCATGGACCTGGACTTCATGGAGTCGGTGATGTGGGCCCAGAAGCGCCTGTGGGACAAGGGCCTGCTGTATGAGGGCCAGCGGGTGCTGCCCTACTGCTGGGAGTGCGAGACCCCCCTGTCCAACTTCGAGACCCGCATGGACGACGCCTACCGCGATCGGCAGGACCCCGCGGTCACCGTGCTGTTCGAACTGGCGACGGGCGAGCGCATCCTGGTGTGGACGACCACCCCGTGGACGCTGCCGTCCAACCTTGCCCTGGCCGTGGGCCCCGACATCGACTACGCCGTGTTCGAGGAGAACGGGATCCGCTACGTCCTCGGCGAAGCCACCGTGGCCAAGTACGAGAAGGAACTGGCGGCGGCCGAGCGGGTGGGCACCATCGCCGGCCGCGAGCTCGTGGGCCGTCGCTACACCCCGCTGTTCGACTACTTCGAGGGCACGCCCAATGCCTTCGTGGTGTTGGGCGCCGACTTCGTGACCACCGAGGACGGCACCGGCGTCGTGCACATGGCGCCGGGATTCGGGGAGGACGACAAGCTGGCCTGCGACGAAGCCGGGATCCCCACTCTGTGCCCGGTCGACGAACACGCCTGCTTCACCGCCGAGGTGCCCGACTTCGCCGGTCTGCAGGTCTTCGACGCCAACCAACCCATCGTCAAGGCCCTGCGGGAGCGTGGCGCACTCGTGCGCCACGACAGCTACAACCACAGCTACCCGCACTGCTGGCGTACCGACACCCCGCTCATCTACAAGGCGGTGTCGAGTTGGTTCGTGAAGGTCACCGCCATCCGCGACCGGATGCTCGAGCTCAACCAGCAGATCAACTGGGTGCCCGAGCACGTGCGCGACGGTTCCTTCGGCAAATGGCTCGAAGGGGCGCGCGACTGGTCGATCTCGCGCAACCGGTTCTGGGGCTCCCCCATCCCGGTGTGGAAATCCGACGACCCGATGTATCCGCGGATCGACGTGTACGGCTCGCTCGACGAGATCGAGCGCGATTTCGGCGTTCGCCCCACCGACCTGCACCGGCCCGCCATCGACGCGCTGACCCGGCCCAACCCCGACGATCCCACGGGGAGATCCACCATGCGTCGCATCGAGGACGTGCTCGACTGCTGGTTCGAGTCGGGCTCGATGCCTTTCGCCCAGGTGCACTACCCGTTCGAGAACGCCGAGTGGTTCGACTCGCACTTCCCCGGCGACTTCATCGTGGAGTACATCGGCCAGACGCGGGGCTGGTTCTACACGCTGCACGTGCTGGCCACGGCGCTGTTCGACAAACCCGCGTTCGAGACGTGCATGGTGCACGGCGTGCTGTTGGGCGACGACGGCCAGAAGCTGTCCAAGCGTCTGCGCAACTATCCCGATCCGGTCGAGGTGTTCGACACCATCGGATCGGACGCAATGCGCTGGGCGCTGCTGTCCTCGGCGGCGGTGCGCGGCGGCGACATGGTGGCCGACAAGCGCCCCATGGAAGAGGCCGTCCGCCAGGTGCTGATGCCCATCTGGAACGCCTGGTACTTCCTGTCGCTGTACGCCAACGCCGCCGGTGTGACCGGACGGGTCCTCGCACCCGGTGCGGCGGCCGAGCACGTGCTGGACCGCTATGTGCTGGCCAAGACGCATGAGTTGATCAACACCATCACCACCCGCATGGACGCCTACGACCTCTCGGGGGCCTGTGCAGGGATCGCCGGGTTCCTCGACTCGTTGAACAACTGGTACATCCGCCGCTCCCGCGACCGCTTCTGGGCCGGCGAGCAGGCCGCGGTGGACACCCTGCACACCGTGCTCACGGTGCTGTGCCGCCTCGCCGCGCCCCTCCTGCCCCTCACGGTCGACGCCATGTGGGACGGCCTCACAGGCGGCGACTCGGTCCACCTGCAGGACTGGCCCTCGGGCGCCGAGGTTGCTCGGGACGACGAGTTGGTGCGCGCCATGGACGCGGTGCGCGACGTGTGCTCGGCCGCCGCCTCGGTACGCAAGACGGCGGGTATCCCCAACCGCCAGCCCCTGGCGTCATTGACCGTCGCCGCCCCCGAGGCCGGCGCACTCGAACCCTTCGTGGCCCTCGTGGCCGACGAAGCGAACGTGAAGGAGGTACGGCTCACCGACGACGTGGCCGGCGCCGGCGAACTGGTGCTGGCGCTTGTGCCCAAGGTCCTTGGGCCCCGCGTGGGCGCCGACGTGCAGCGCCTCCTCGCTGCGGTCAGGGCAGGCCAGTGGGAGCGCCACGGTGAGCAGGTGACGGTGGGCGAGCGCGTGATGGCCGAGGACGAGTACGAGCTGCGCCTGGTGGCCCGGGACGAATCGGCGGCGGCCCCCTTGCCGGCGAACCGCGGCCTGGTGAGCCTGGACCTGACGATCACCGCCGAACTGGCCGCCGAGGGCCTCGTGCGCTACCTGGTGCGGCGCGTCAACGAACTCCGCAAGGGCGGCGGGCTCGAGGTGTCCGACCGCATCCACCTGCGGGTCGATCCGGGCGAGCATGACGACGTGCGTTCTGCGGTCGGCGAGCACTCGGCGGCGTTCGCGGCGGAGGTTCTGGCGGTCGAGGTGGAGCTGACCACGCACCGGCTTGTGGACGCGCACCGCGTGGAGCTCCCCGACGGCAGGGCCATCCACATGAGCTTCTCCGTCGTGAACCCCGCCCCCACCTGACACCCACTCTCGCGGACATCCACGGGAGCGGGCTCGGACCGTTCAGCCCGTTGTCAGCGTGCGCGCTTGGCTGGCGCGGCCTTCTTGGCGGGTACACCCCGCTGCGCCGGAGCGGCCTTGCGGGCCGGGACACCGCGTTGGGCCGGTGTGGCCTTGCGGGTCGGTGCTGCGGCCTTACGAGCAGGAAGGCCTCGTTGTGCCGGTGCCGCCCCGCGAGCGGGCGCCGCCGCCCTACGGGTCGGGGCCGCCGCGGTGGCCTTGCGGGGAGCGGGCGCCGCCTTGCGAACCGGGGCCGGAGCCACCGCCTTACGGGTTGACGACGCAGCCTTACGGGTGGGGGCCGGAGCCACCGCCTTACGGGTTGACGACGCAGCCTTACGCGTCGGGGCCGGAGCCACCTTACGGGTTGACGACGCAGCCTTGCGGGCCGAGGAGGCAGCCTTGCGAGCCGGTGCCGGAGCCGCAGCCTTGCGAGCCGGTGCCGGAGCCGCCGCCTTGCGGACCGGTGCCGGCTCGATGCCCAGGCGGCGGTCGATGTTGGTGATGATGGTGGTCCGGTTGCGGTTCTCGGACTCGTACGCCTTCACGTCTTCGAGCTCATCGTCCTCGAGCTGGCCGAGGACCCCCACGATCTCGCTCACGGTGAGGTCGTCGTAGTCGGCGATGGCAAGCGCATCGGCGCCCTCGAGATCGGTCCAGTCATCCCAGTCGTCGTCCTCGTCACCGAAGTCATCGTCCGCGGCGGGCGCGGCGATGGCGGCGGCCGGGTCGTCCTCCTCGAAATCTTCCTCCTCGAGATCCTCGTCCGCGTCGATCTCTTCGCCAGCCAGCTCGGCCAGCTTGTCGAGGATGGCTCGCCGGCCCTTGGTGGCCCGCTCGCGAGCGGCGACTACCGGGATCTCGTCGTCGTAGAGCTCGGGGAGCAGCGGCAGGATCTCGTCCGCCTCCAGCTCGTCGTAGTCGG
>JANMIX010000411.1:0-2747 GCA_031376015.1 Acidimicrobiia bacterium
CGAGCAGGTGCCGCCCGCCGGCCGCCTCGACCGCGCCGATGAACTTCTCCCCTTGCTCGTACTGATTGAGCTTGGCCTCGAGGCCGATGAGTCGCTGCAGCAACTTGGTGGCGGGGTTGAGCTGCGTGCGCCGCTGGCGCAGCACTCGACCGAAGCGCTCCGCCGAGGGGATGCGATCGGCACCGGCGCGATCCATGGTGACGTCGCCGTGGCCCTCGAGGAGGCTCATCAAGCCTGCGACCTGCTGCAGCACCTCGTGCTGCTCGGCCGACGCGAACATGGCCACCAGGCCGCCGTCATCGAGAGGGTTGCGGCCCGCTCGCACGCCCTCTGCCATGCGGCGCAACGCGTCGAGGAAGCGCTTGGGGTCGGGGTCGACCGAGTCGAGGGTCTGCTGGACGAGCCCGAGGAAGTGACCGCGCATCCAGGGCACACCGGTGAACTGCACCCGGTGGGTCACCTCGTGCAGCGCCAGCCACAGACGGAACTCCCGGGGCGGGAAGCCGTAGCGCTTCTCCAGCGCCAGCACGTTGGGGCCGACGTAGTAGACGACGTCCTGGTCCTCGGGCCGTTCGTCTTCGATTACCAACAGGTCGTACTGGCCCAGTACCCGGGTGCTCATCCAGCCCAGCAGCGCGCCCACCTCGGCGCCGGCGGCACCACGAGCCACGGGGGCGAGGGGGCCCTGCACCCGTTCACCCAACTTGTCGGTGACGGGGCGGAGCAGACGTTGGAAGGACGCCAGGTTGGCCCGCACCCATCCGGGGCGGTCGGTGACCCGGGCCCGGGCCGGGCCCGCCAGCGAGCGAAGACCCGTCTCGGCGGCCACCAACTCCTCGGCCTGCGCCGTCAGGTCCTCGAAGTCCGGGGCAAGTGAGTCGTAGTGGTACGAGCGGGCAAAGGGATCGTGGCCGGCGACCCGAACGGCGATGCGTTCGGCCAGGGCCCAGTCCACCGGGGAAGGCAAGCGCCTACCTCTTCGGGTACTTGAGCGACTGCACCTTCACCAGATAGCCCACCACCACGCCCAGCACAGTGACAAGGGAGGCGAAGAAGAACACGACACCGATCCAGTAGTGCCAGATCACGGAGAGCACCATGGGGTGGATCGTAGAGGGCGGCAGGGGTGCCGCGGGAACCGGGGCCGCCGGTGGCCCCGGTCGCGCCGATCCGGCGGCCTTCAGCCGACGATGACCTGCATGGCTTCGTTCATCTGGCGAACCTGGTCGTGCAGGGCGCGCAGTGCCGAAGCAAGGGCCTCATTGGCCGCCCGCGAATGCGTCTGACTGCCTTCCAGGGTGCCCTGGACCTCATCGATACGCTGGCGGAGGTGCGCCGCGAAGCCGGATTCGGCCGCGATCAGTTCACCCAGGCGCGCCAGGCGTTCGTCGAGGGCGGCCCGGTCGACAGCGGCATGGTTCAGCGAACCCTGCACATCAGCCAGCGCCTCGGCCGAGGAGGCCGCCGCCTGCGCCACTGCCGTCTGTAGGTCGGCCCGGGTGAGGTCCGTCACGCTCGACAGCGTCGAGAGGGTTTCGCGCAGCGCCGTCAGGTCCGCCGCGGCAGAAGCGCTGGCTGCGGCGGTGGCGTCGTCGACGTGGCCGGCCAGCCGGTCGAACTGCGCGGTGAGGCCGTCGATGTTCTGGCCCAGGCGCCCGAGCCCGGAGTCGAGACCCTCCAGCCGTTGGTGCATCTGAGCGAGCCGGTCGTCGTCGTAAGCGAGGCGTTCGTCCAGGGAGGTGAGCCGTTCGGCCACTGCCGCCTGGGTGGGCACGGTCTGACGGAGGATGGCATCGAACTGGGCGAAGCGCTCGGCGACGAGGGCGTCGAACTGGGCCAGCCGCTCGGCGAACACCCCGGTGTGGGGATCGTCCCACTCGATCCGATGCTCGATGCGGTCGAGCTGCACCTGCACGGCCTCGGAGGTGGTGCGCGCCTCGGCGGCGGCAGCCTCCAAGGACTGGAGCCGGCTGTCGGACTTGATCCGCTGGCCAGCCTCGCCGGCCAGACGCTCGTCGAGACGCACGAGCCCCTCCCCCGCGGTAGCGAAACGAGACTCCAACTCCGCGGTGAACGCCGCCATGCGATCGCCGAAGGCGCTGTCGAGGGTGCCGACCCGGTCCTCCAGCGACTGGACCGCCTCGTCGACGCGCAGCTCGAGCGCACCGAGCAGGGCGTCGAGCCGGGCTTCGACCGCTGCGCTCATCCGTTCGAGTTGGGCCGCGGTCACCTCGGTGCTGCGTTGCGAGTCGGTGGCCGCCTGCTCCGCCAGGGTTCCGAGGCGCTGATCGATCCGTGACAGTTCGGCGCCGGCGGCGGCGAAGCGTCCCTCGACCGTCTGGCCCAGCGCGGCCGTGCGCTCGGCCAGCGCGTCCATCCGTGTCGCCAACTCCTCGTTGGCCGACTGCGCCACCGAGGCCGACTGCGTCGCCAGCTGATCCAGCCGCGCCGCCAACTCCTCGTTGGCCGACTGGGATGCCGTCAGGGCGACATCCAAGCGCGCCGCCAATTCCTCGCTCGTGGCCCGCGATGTGGCCACCCACACATCCAGCCGGGCCGTCAGCTGTTCGTTCTGCGCCTGGGCTGCTGCGGCCGCTTGGGCGACCAGCCCGTCGAGCGCCTCCTGCAGCGCTTCCTGGTTCTCGGCCGACGCTGCGGCTGCCTGTTCGGCGGTCGTGGTGAGCCGGTCGTCGATCTCCGCACGCAGGCTGTGCAACGACGCCGCCAGCTCACGGACCTGCTGGGGC
>JANMIX010000436.1:0-4496 GCA_031376015.1 Acidimicrobiia bacterium
GGGCGAAGCGCAACATGGGTCCGACCAACACGGCATTGCCCCCCGCCACCACGCCGATCACGCGAAGGAGCCGTCCGTCGAGGTAGCCCGCCTGGCCCAGCACCGTTGCGGTGAGCGCGAGGGCCACGACCCCGACCGCACTGGCCAGCAGGGCGGTGATGCGGGGAATCCACCAGGACGAACGCAACACCCCACCCTGCAGCGTGCCCACGGTGTACCCGATGAGGCCGTAGACGAAGGCGAAGAGCCCTACCGGGGTGCCGGCCAGCATGAGGTCGTACCCGAATCCCACGGCGAAGCCGACGACGGCGCCCACGTCGGGGCCACCCACGATGCCCGCGGCGATGGCCAGCAGGAGCACGACGTCGGGATGGACCCCGGCGATACGCAGGTCGAGCACGACGGTGGTCTGCAACAGCAGGACCACGAACAGCACGAGGGCGGCCTTCATCAGCTTCATTGGGCCGGATTCCACAGCAGGACGTGCACGTAGAACAGTCTGCCCAGGTCGGCGAGCGACACGACCGTCACCACCTGGGTGAGCTGGTCGGGCGACAGGTTCGCGCTGGTGGCCCGCCCCACCGGGATACCCGCGGGGAAGATGCTGCGGTCGATGCCGCTGGTGGTCACCAGGTCGCCTTGGAGCACCTTGGCCTTGGGGTCGAGGCCGCTGTCGATCCGCAACGGCGATCCGTCGCCGGTGCCATGGAGGATCCCGATTTCCTGCGAGGTGTGCATCCGCACGCCCACAAGGAAGTCGGGATCGGTGAGCAGGCGCACGGTCGAGTGCGACGACGTGACCTGAATCAGGCGGCCGACCAGGCCCGCACCGGTGACCACCGGCATGCCCACCTTGAGACCGTCGTCGGAGCCCTTGTCCAGTTCGATGGTGTGCTCGAAGTTCGAGACCGGCCCGGACACGACCCGCGCAGTGACCTTGGGGATCTTGGACACGACCGTCAGCTTCTCCAGCGCCGCGAGTTGTTCGAGCTGGGTCGCGGCGTCGGCGTTCTGTGCCGCCTGGCCCTTCAGGTCATCGATGGTGGTGCGGAGTTGCTGGTTCTCCTTGCGCACGTCGTCGTAGTGCCAGGCGCCGTTCCAAGCGTCGGCGATCGGCGAGGTGACCACATCGGTGCCGCTTCGCAGCTTGCCGAACACACCCGAGACCGCGTCGCGCGCCGGTTCGAGCACGTTGGAGCCGCGGTAGTCGAGGGTCAGCACGGTCACCGAGGTGAGCAGGAGCAGGACCAAGGTCAGACGCGACCGTCCGGATCGGCCGGACCTCCGGGAGATCGCCACCGCGGCGCCCGGGTACTACCGCTCGTTGTTCTCGGAGAACAGCACGTCCTTGAGCGCGGCATAGTCCTCCAAGGCCTGCCCCGAGCCGATCGCGACGGCGTGAAGGGGGTCGGGGGCGATCACGATGGGCATGCCGGTCTCGTGCTGGAGGCGGGCGTCGAGCCCGTGGAGCAGCGCGCCCCCGCCACTCAGCACGATCCCCTGCTCCATGATGTCGGCTGCCAGTTCGGGCGGCGTCTTGTCGAGGGTGACCTTGACGGCGTCCACCACGGCGGCCACCGGTTCTTCGATGGCCTCGCGGATCTCTTCGGTCGACACCACGATCGTCTTGGGCAGACCTGTCACCAGGTCGCGCCCGCGGATCTCGGCGTGGATCTCCTCCATGAGCGGCCAGGCCGAACCTAGGGCGATCTTGATCTCCTCGGCGGTGCGCTCGCCCAACGCCAGGCTGTATTCCTTCTTGATGTACTGGATGATGGCCTCGTCGAGCTCGTCGCCGCCGATCCGAACCGACTGGCTGGCCACGATCCCGCCGAGGGAGATCACCGCCACCTCGGTGGTGCCGCCACCGATGTCGACGATCATGTTGCCGCTCGGTTCGTGCACCGGCAGGCCGGCACCGATGGCCGCGGCCATCGGCTCTTCGATGATGACCGGGTCCTTGCGGGCACCGGCGTAGACCGCCGCCTCCTGCACCGCCCGCTTCTCCACGCCGGTGACGCCGGAGGGCACACAGATGATCATGCGGGGCCGCATCGACAGGCGGCGCGGGTGCACCTTCTGGATGAAGTAGCGCAGCATCTTCTCGCAGATCTCGAAGTCGGCGATGACGCCATCCTTGAGGGGGCGAATGGCGATGATGTGCGAAGGGGTGCGCCCGATCATCCGCTTGGCTTCCATGCCCACCGAGAGGGGACGGCCGTCGCGGGCGTTTACCGCCACCACAGAGGGTTCATCGAGGACAATTCCTCGCCCGCGGACGTACACCACAGTGTTGGCCGTGCCGAGATCCACGGCCATGTCACGGCCCATCAGCGACGAGAATGGATTTTCTGACATGCGGTCTGCCTCCTGAGGCGGAGAGGCGATGCGTCAACGAATTGCGAGGCACGCTACTTCGCTGGGCTGAACTTCGCCGTTCGGGCGCGTCGCCTCCGCTCAGGGTACTCGTCGTAACGGGAATGCAACAATTCCGAGGCGCCCGACCGATCCCGACCGGCGGGACCGCGGCCCGGGCGCTTCAGCGGCCGGGGAACCAGAGGGCGATCTCCCGGGCGGCGGATTCGTGGCCGTCGCTGGCGTGCACCAGGTTCTCGGTGGTGATGGTGGCGAAGTCACCGCGGATGGTGCCGGGTTCGGCATCGTCGACCTTGGTGGCGCCGACCATCTTGCGCACCAGGGAGAAGGTGTTGTCGGCGGGACCCTCCACGATCATGGCGAAAACCGGCGAGCGGGTGAGGAACTCGACCAACTCGCCGAAGAACGGACGCTCGGCGTGCTCGGCGTAGTGCTCCTCCGCCAGCGCCCGGTCGGCGGTGCGAAGTTCGGCGGCGACGAGCTTGAGGCCCTTGTGCTCGAGACGGGTCACGATCTCGCCGACGAGGCCGCGCTCCACGGCGTCGGGCTTGGCCATCACGAAGGTGCGGTTCATAGGCGCAGGAGGGTACGGGAGCCGCCAGCGGCGGGGAAATCGACGGGCTTCTCAGCCCGGAACCAGCGCGTCGCGGGCGGCGCCCACCACGTAAAGGCTGCCGGTCACCAGCACCAGATCGTCCGACGACGCTCCCTGCATGGCCCGTTCCACGGCCCGGGCCACGTCGGGCTCGACCAGTGTCCGCACACCCATCGCGGCAGCCGCCGCCGCCACCTCCTGCGCCGGAACCGCCCGAGGGGACGGAGGCGTGCAGGCCACGATCAGATCGGCTTGGCCGGCCTCCAGGGAGTCGAGGAGCGCAGTGGGGTCTCTGGGCGACAGCATCCCGACCACCAGGATCCGGTCGCCACTTACGTGGAAGTCGCTCTCCAGCGTGGCCGCCGCCACCGACGCGCCCTCCAAGTTGTGGGCGCCATCGAGGATGACAAGCGGATCGCGGTGCACGATCTCGAAGCGGCCCGGCACCCGCACCCCCGCGAACCCGGCCTGGACCAACTCCTCGTCGAGCGGTTGGCCGAAGAACGCCTCGACCGCGGCCAGTGCCACCGCAGCGTTGTCGCCCTGATGGGCGCCGTGCAGGGGCAGGAAGACCTCCTCGTACAGCCGCGACGGCGTACGGAGATCCAGCAGCCGGCCGCCCACGGCCAACTCGTTGCGCTCGGCCTCGAAGTCCCGCTCCCGCTCGATGACCTCGGCCGCGCCGGCACCGTAGAAGATCGGCAACAGGCCCGGGTCGGTCTCGCCCAACACCAGGATCGACTCGGCCTTGACGATTCCCGCCTTCTCCGAAGCGATGGCGGCACGCCAGTCGCCCGAGAAATCGGTGTGGTCGGATCCCACGTTGGTGAGGACCGCCACCGCGGCATCGGCCACGTTGGTGGCGTCGAAGCGGCCCAGCATCCCGACCTCGAGCACCATCACGTCCACCGCCACCTCGGCGAACCAGGCGAAGGCGGCGGCGGTGATCAACTCGAACCAACTGTTGGTCGTGCCGGTCAGGGACTCGAGGTGCTCGAGATCGCCGAGCACCCGGGCGAGATCCTCGTCGCTGATGGATTCACCGTTGCGACTGATCCGCTCGTTGATGCGTTGCAGGTGAGGACTGAGATATGTGCCCACGGTGAGTCCTGTCTCCGCCACCAGGGCGGAGATCATGCGGGCGGTGGAGCCCTTGCCGTTGGTGCCGGTCACGTGGACGACTGGGCATGCCCGCTCCGGATGTCCCAAGACCTCGACCAGCGCTTCCATCCGCTGCAGGGATAGGCCACCGGTGCTGCCCGCACGCGGCGGTCCGCCGGCGGCGGCCTCCCAGTTCAAGTGGCTGTCGAGCCACGCCTGGGCATGGCGGAGGTCGGAACGCAACCGGGCGCTCCGCCCTTCAGCTTGCGGCGCGACGGGGACGCTGGGTGCGGACGATCTCGGTCCGCGGCACCAGCGTAGGGTTGACCTTGTCGAGCACGACGTCGCGGTCGATGACGCACTTGCCAATGTCGGTACGGCCCGGGAGGTCGTACATGATGTTGAGCAGGACCTCTTCGAGGAT
>JANMIX010000117.1:0-1621 GCA_031376015.1 Acidimicrobiia bacterium
ACGCGGTAGGGCTCGGGGTGTCGGGGGCTCAGGCCCGCCGGGCCCGCACCCACATGCTCGGACCGAATCGCAGGGGTGCGAAGGCCGGTTGCAGCATCCGTTCGGCCCCGAGGAGGACCTTGGAGGGAAGCATCGCTTTGAGGCGCGCCGACCGCAGGTTCGACCCCGACAGCAGTTCCTCGGCCTCCAGGCCGACCTGGGAAAGCTGGGCCAGGACGGTGGCCGGGTGGTGGTTCACGAAGGGGATGTCGCTCTCGCTGCGGATCTCGGTGCTGCGCAGGTTGATGGGCTCGCGGGGCACCCGCTTGCCCTTGGCGGCGAGACGCAGGCGCCGCAGGGCGTTGGCGCTGTTGGCGAACTCGAGCACGAAGGTGCCGCCCGGCTTGAGCACCCTGGCGATCTCGGCGAACTCGGGCCCGGGGGCGGGGAGGTGGTGCAGCACCCTCACGCACAGCACGAGGTCGACCGATGTGCTGTCGAGTTGCAGGTCGGCGGCCTGGAGTTGGCGCCGCTCGACGGTCGGGCACCCGGCCAGGTACTCCTCGGCGATGTCGAGTTGCTGGCGGCTGGGCTCGGCCAGCAGGACCTTGTCGGCGTAGCCGGTCAGCACTTTGGACAGGCGCCCGAAGCCGCCGCCCACGTCCACGGCGAAGCCGAAGTGGCGATGATCCAGCAGACGGCCCAGCGCCAGGAGTTCGGCGGCGTGCTCGTAGTCGCGGCCGTCCCAGTAGTGCAGGTAGTTGTGGGAGGGATCGTCGTACTGATCGGCGCGACGGAGCGGTTCGTTCACGGTCACCGACACTACCGAGCAGGGCGCCCGGACCGAACCCGGCCGGCGCCTACCGCCGCTCGCGATGCGTAGGTTCTGTGGATGACCGTGCCCGAAAACATCGACGACACGGTGGACGTCGCCGTGGTCGGGGCCGGCATCGTGGGCCTGGCCACGGCCCGAGCGCTGCTGGCCCAGGATCCTCGGCGGCGGGTGGCGGTGCTCGAGTGCGCCGCGGCGCCCGGCACGCGCCAGTCGACGCAGAACTCGGGCGTGCTGCATGCCGGGGTCTACTACGAGCCGGGTTCGGCCAAGGCGGAGTTGTGCACCGCCGGACGGCACCGGATGGCCGAGTTCTGCGACCGGCACGGGATCCCGGTGCGGGTCGTCGGGAAAGTCGTGGTGGCGGTGGCGGCCGGCGAACTCGACCGCCTCGATGCTCTCGCCGAACGGGCGGCACGCAACGGGATCCCGGGGTTGCGGATGCTCGATCGGATGGAGTTGCAGGAGATCGAGCCGGCCGTCGAAGGGCTCCGGGCACTGCACGTGCCCCCCACGGCGGTGGTCGACTTCGCTGCGGTGTGCCGTGCCCTCGCCGGCGAGCTGCCCGACGTCCGGGTGGGGTGGACCGTCCGCCGGATTCGGGACGATGGGAGCGGGGTGGCCGTGCAGGCCGTCGATGGTCGGGAGGTGCGGGCCCGTGCCGCCGTGGTGTGCGCCGGGGTGGGCACGGAGTTGTTGGCCGCCGCGTCGGGGGTGCGGACCGACGTGCGCATCGTGCCCTTCCGGGGCTCCTGGCTGCAGTTGCGCCCCGCTCCCGCGGCCCGGATCCGGGGCAACGTGTACCCGGTG
>JANMIX010000506.1:0-1788 GCA_031376015.1 Acidimicrobiia bacterium
GGCCCTGGTCGGCGAGGGCGCGCTGCAGCGCCTGCCGGATCCACCAGGTGGCGTACGTCGAGAACTTGTAGCCCTTGGCGTAGTCGAACTTCTCGACCGCGCGGACCAGCCCGAGGTTGCCCTCCTGGACGAGGTCGAGCAGGTCGAGGCCGCGACCCTGGTAGCGCTTGGCCAGCGACACGACGAGGCGCAGGTTGGCCTCGAGCAGGTGGCGCTTGGCCCGCTCGCCGTCGATCACGATCTCGGCGAGGTCGCGGCGCATGGCGATCGGGATCTTCGTCTCGCCGTCGGCGTGCTGGCGCAGCTTCTCGTTGGCGAACAGGCCGGCTTCGATGCGCTTGGCCAGCTCCACCTCGAGCTCGGCGGTCAGCAGGGCGACCTTGCCGATCTCGCGCAGGTAGGCCTTCACCAGGTCGATACCGGGGGGCGCCTCGTCGAGCGCGAGCGGCACATCCTCCTCGGCAACCGGCGCCGCGGGGGCGGCCGGCTCCGGGAAGACCGTGTCGTCGGCGCCCTCGACCACGGGCTCGGCCACGGGACCGGCGGGAGTTGTGCGGGCGGTCTTGGCGGCAGCCTTCGGGGCAGCCGCGGGCGCGGCTGCTCGGCTGCTGCGCGGGGCGGGCATGGCGGATCTCCTGAGGTAGCGGGCGGTGGTGCGGGACGGCCGAACGAGACGGCTGACCAGCGTTCGGTGCGTCCCTGCGGGGCTCCCTGTGGCGCAGAGAGCCCGACGAAGGTCCAACGATCCTGTACGCGCCAGGATTCCGACAGCACTACGCCTGGTGAGGTCCCTCACATCCGGACGGACGCTGCGGGGCGAAACAGGACAGTGCGACCGGCTAGGCCGGGCCTGGGGTCAGTGTGAGGCCGGCGACGCGCTTGCGCAACGCTTGATCACGCGGAGCAACACCGTGAACACGGAGAGCAAGCGCCACCAGGGCTCCGGCAGCCAGCACGTCCAGCCAGTAGTGGTTGCCGGTGACGACGACGACGGCCACGGTGGCGAGCGGGTGGAGCAGGGCCGCCCAGCGGCAGCCGGCCGACAGGCTGGTGACGAGCGCCAGCCCGACGATCATGGCCCAGGCGGCATGCAGGCTCGGCATGGCGGCGTACTGGTTGGTCACGCTGGCGGTGCCCTGGCCGTACGCCGAAGGGCCGTAGACCGCCATCGTGTCGACGAAGCCGTGCCCGGTAAGCATCCGTGGTGGCGCCAGCGGCATCGTCACGTGCATCACGAGGGCGACCATCGTCACGCTGACCAGCAAGGAGCGGGCCCAGGTGTAGGCCCGGGGCCGGAACACCCACATCCACACGAGGAACGCGACGGTCGCGGGGAAGTGGACCGACACGTAGAAGACGTTGGCCGCCCGCACGAGGCTCTCGCTGTTCAGCGCCAGGTGCTGCAGGCTGGCCTCGCTCGGTAGGTGCAGGGTGCGCTCCAGGGAGAGCACCGTGTCGGCGTCGGTGAACGCGGCGGACGCGCGGTTGCGGACGAGATGGCGACCGAGCTCGTAGAGAAGGAAGACGCTGCCGAGCGTCGCGATCTCGCGGACGGCGGACAGCAGGCGCGGGGTGGCCCGCACGAGCATCGGCGATCGCAGATCGACAGTGCTCACGACACCCCCCGGTGGCGAGTTCGGCGCTGGTCGCAACGCGCGCAACGGGCAGCATCATCCCGCCGCACCCCTCCTGTCGCCTGCGCACGCGGGTTGTCGCCCGGAAATGACCCGTCCGGGGGGGTCCACGCCGGTCCGAGCGGATCAGTCCCAGCCGAGCTCGTGCAGGCGC
>JANMIX010000538.1:0-2421 GCA_031376015.1 Acidimicrobiia bacterium
CACCCGCCAGCGCTGCCTGAAGTCGCTGAGTGAACGGCCCCAGATCGCGCGTATCACCCCCCGTCCTGCCCCCTCCGCTGGCGGAGGTGAATCGCCAGGACTGCTCAACAAGGACCCGAAAACCCCGACGAGCGCAGCGAGGAGCTGTGGCTCGATGCGATCCAGGCCGATCTGCGTGCCGCGCTGAGCGGCACCGACGAGCCGGCACCCCAGGTGCTGGCTGGAGCCCGGGCCGCGTGGGAGTGGCGCACGATCGATGCCGAACTGGCCGAGTTGCTGGAGGAAGAGCAGCTAGCCATGCGTTCGGTGCTCAACACGGTCACGTTGTCGGCCGGCGACATCTTCATCGACGTCGACCGCCACGACGCCGCCGCCGGCACCACCCACCTGGTGGGCCAGGTCACCGCACCCACACCGCTGCGCCGGGTCATGGTGGAGACCACCGCTCGGGGCGGTGCCCGCATCCCCGCCGAGATCGACGTGCTCGGCGGGTTCCGCGCCGATGTCCCCTCCGAAGGCGCCCTGCGGGTCGTGGTGGAGTTGACCGACGGCCGCACCATCGTGGGTACCTGGCTCCCCGCCTGAGGGAACCGAGGCGACGTTCAGGCGATGAAAACGCCGACACCCTCGGCGGGGGGAAGGTTGGCGCCACCGGCGATCACCATGGCGGCGGCAACCCGGGCCGAGGGCACACCGGAGGCCATGACCTCGGCGATGCGCCCCGCCACCTGCGGCGCCGCGAACGAGGTGCCCGACCAGCGGGCCCATCCCTCGAAGTCGCGCTGGGTGCCGTCGGCCAGCGGCCCACCCTTGCCCTTGACGTACGGCCCGACGACCCGGTCGCCGGCGGCGGCGCAATCGACCCAGGGCCCGTAGTTCGAGAACGTAGAGCGGTGGCCGACCTCGGGGTTGTAGGAGGCCACACCAATGACCCCCTTCATGGCGGCGGGGAACATCGGCTGGGCGGTCGCCTCGTTGCCGGCGGCGGCCACCACGACCACGTCGCGCACCCCCTTGTCACCCTCATCAGTCCGCAGCGCGGCCAGCGCCAGCGCGGTGGCCAGTGTGCCCAGGTCGAGCGCGGCCGGTCCCGCCAGCGACAGGTTCAGGATCCGCGCCCCGTCGGCCACCGCACGGCGAATGCCCCGCGAAAGGATGCTGTCGGCCACCAGCGGCACGCCACCCGGGCCGGTCTCGGTGGCCACGTTGTGATGGGCGATGCGCACTTGGCCCGCCGCCGACGCGGCCAGCACTCCGGCCACATGCGTGCCGTGCCCGCCTTCCCAGTGACGCAGCGCGCCCGCGGCCGCGTCCCACAGGGTGTCGGCTGCGTCTCCGGCCAACGGAAGCGACACGACACCCAGGAGGGGGTCGGTGCCCAGGGCCGTGTCGACCAGGCCCGAGTCCAGTACCGCCACCGGGATGCCTTCGTCGCGGCACATCTCCTTGCGCCGGCTGAGCAGCGCGTCGTCGACGTCCGTCTTCTCGGGCGGCATCGCCGGGCCCAGGAGCCGTCCCTGAGCGGGACTCAGGTAATGGTCGGGGCCCACCTGCAACGGTTGGCGGCCGTCGAGACCGCGCAGGAACCGTGACGCCGACACCACGTTGATGGCCTGACCCAGTGGCAGTTCGGCGAACACGTCACCGGATTCCTCGGCGGCCGCCACCGCCGACTCGAACTCGTCCTCGGTGATGCCCAGGTCGTCGAGATTCTCAGTGAGGCGGGCGTCGCCCAGATCGGTGGTGGCTACCAGCAGCACACCACGCCGGAAGAGGCTGGCCCGTCCGCCGCTGTCGACGTAGGCACCCACGCGCTCGTCGCGCAGCACGTCCTGCCAGTCGCGCCGGCCCAGCCGGCCCCGCTCGTCGTCCCGCTTCCCGAACAGCGCTCCGAAGATCACGCCAGCCCCTCTCTCTACCGACCCCGACCGGCGGCGACACTACCGTCCCCGGCGGTGCCCGACGATGAAGAACCGCCTTCGCAGTCCGCCCCGCTGGCCGACCGGGCTCGCCGGCTGCTGGAGGAGCGCGGCACCACCGAGGAAGCCGCCGCGCTGGAGCGCGCCGCACTGTCGACCGGCGACTGGCTGGCCGCCGCCCTTGCGGCTCGGGCCGGCGGGGTGGCGGCGCGCGACGGGGGCGATCTCGTCGCTGCGCGTGCGTGGCTGACCCGAGCGATCGAGCACGCCCACAAGGCCGGCACCGCGGACCAACCCGACCACGCGGGTGATGCCAACTCGGCGATGGTGCTTGCCATGACCAGCCTCTCGGGGCTGTGCCAACTCGAGGGTGATCTCGCCGGCGCCCAACGTTGGGGTGAGGCGGCGCGAGTACGGGCCACCGGCGCCGACGTGGCCCGCGTCAACCTGCAACTGGCCGTGTCCTGGGAGCGCGCCGGCCGCTTCGAGGAGGCTGTCGCCG
>JANMIX010000540.1:0-1776 GCA_031376015.1 Acidimicrobiia bacterium
CGTTCCCGCCGGCGCAGAACCCACCGACCTGGCAGGCGACCACCAACCCGAGCGTCGACTACCTCGTCGGCGCCAACGCGCCGCAGGCGCCGGCTCCCCGCACCGGGCTCGGGTTGTTGACCACTCCGAACAACTCCTACATCGCAACCCGGATCTCGCGCCAACACGGCGAGATCATGGTGCTCAGGGCGAAGGCGCCCACCTCGCCGGACACCGAAGCCGGCCAGTGGGTCGGCACGCCTTCCCAGCTGCGCTACTGGTCCGTATGCGAGTTCTCCATGACGAGCGGCCAGACCGTCGCCTGCCTGGCCGACCACCAGATCCGACGCGACCTCGACGGCACCTTCACCGTGGTCATCTCCGACCCTGCGCACCGGCCCGCCAACGCACCCAACTGGCTGCCGATCGGAGGCGCCTACGAAGGCTGGCCGACGCTCCGCCAGTTCCTGTCCGACCCCACCTTCACCGAGGCGATCGAGCACATCGCCCCGGGTGCCGACGTTCGAGCCTCGATGGGCCCCTACTACCCGATCTCGGGGTACTGCGCGACGGCCACCTTCGAGCAAGGCGGCGCAGACGCTTGCCTCGGGTGAGGGGCGATCGAGCAGATTGACGACGCTCGCTTTCACTGAGCCGAAGCCGGCGAGTCCTTCTTCTCCGTGGGGCGAGCAGTTCGGCGAACGGACACGGACCGGTATGCCGGTTAGATACCGACTCGGTATGCTCCTCCGGTGACCACCGAGCAGATCGCCGTGCGGCTGCCCCGAGAGCTCCTCGCCGATCTCGACGACTTGGTGGCCCGTGGCATCTATGCCAGTCGAGCCGCCGCGGTTCGAGCCGGGGTGGAGGCCATCGCCGACCTCGAGCGCCGGCGGACGATGGACAGAGCCATTGTCGATGGTTATGAACGTGTACCTCCTGCCGTCTCGGAGATCGATGCTGCGGTCGCATCGTTGCGCGACGCGATTGCCGAGGAGCCGTGGTGATCGCCAGGGGCGAGGTCTGGTGGGGCGAGCTTCCCGAAGTGGGGCGCCGCCCGTTCCTGGTGATGACCCGCGATGCGGCCATTCCCGTCCTTCATTCCGTTCTGGCCGCACCGATCAGCCGGACCGTGCGCGGCATCCCCACCGAGGTGTCACTGAGCCGCGCCGACGGGATGCCTGAGGACTGCGCCGCCACCTTCGACAACCTGCGGGTCGTACCCAAGTCTCACCTCGTCGAACGCGTCTGCACGCTCGACGCCGTGCGAATGCATGAAGCGTGCACCGCCGTCCGCGCCGCCATCGACTGCTGACCCAGGACCTGAGCTTCCAACGGCACACCCGGACTGCTGAAGCCTCCCAGGAGGGAAGGCACAGAGACTCGTGCTAGTCGGGGTCCGGTGCAAACCAGCGGACACCGCTGAAGCGACCGAAGTCGCGGTCGAAGGAGCACAGGTCGGCGCCGTGCTCGATCGAGAGTGCCGCGAGGTGTGCGTCGGAGACGAGGTTGCCGGCGGTGCCGATCCCCGCGAGGAGCTCCTCGAGGAGATGGTAGTGACGAGCGGTGGGCTCGGGCGCGGTGACATTGGCGCGCCCGAACCACCCACGGACGACACCGACGCTGGTGGCGACGTCGAGGGGCGACTCCATCACCCGCGGGTTCGTCGTGAGTCGCACGTAGCCGATGGCCACTGCCGTGGCGATGCCGATGGTCTCCGTCGATGAGAGGGCCGCGTCGAGCCATCGCTTGGCGCGGGGGTGCAAGGCGGCGGTGTCGTCGGTCGCGTAGATGAGG
>JANMIX010000136.1:0-2128 GCA_031376015.1 Acidimicrobiia bacterium
TGATGCGTCCCAACGGTCGCAGGACCCGACCGGCGACCACCCAACCGACCACCATCCCCGAGACCAGCAGACCGCCCAGCGCGGCCAGCGAGTAGCGGCCGAGCTTGCGCTCGAGGCGCTCATCGACCCGGTGTTGGATGCTCTCGACCTGGAGGGGATCGGCACCGCTCCCCTCGCCGCCGGGGGCCACCTGGGTGCTCGGAGTCGCCCGACCGGCGGTGGTCAACTCCCAACGAATCCCCAGGTACAGCGCGGCCACCGCTACTGCGGCCAGGGCGAAGAGCACCAGCGAGTAGATGGCGGCCAGCCGGAAGCGCACCGATCCGAGGGACGCCGGCATTCGCTCGGACAGGGCGTGGAGACCTCTGCGGCGTTTCACGGGGCCGGCTCCAACAAGCGGTAACCGCGCCCGATCACCGTTTCGATGGCGGGCGCTTCGCCCTCGATCTGCAGCTTGCGCCGCAACGTTCCCACCGTCACCCGCACGGTGTTGGTGAACGGATCGGTGTACTCATCCCAGACGTGTTCGAGGAGCTGCTCGCTGGAGATCACCTGACCGGCGTTGAGCATGAAGTACCGCAGCAACGCGAACTCCTTGGCGGTGAGGCCCAGGTCGCGCCCGGCGCGGCGGGCGATGAAGCGGGCCGTATCCATCTCGATGTCCCCCACCTGCAGCGTCGCTCCCGACTTGCCCGCATCGCGCCGCAGAAGGGTCCGCACCCGGGCGGTGAGTTCGTCGAAGGCATAGGGCTTCACCAGGTAGTCGTCCGCCCCGACGTCCAGGCCCGCCACCCGGTCCGACACCCGATCGCGGGCGGTGAGCATCAGGATGCGGGCCTCCCCACTGGCGGTCTGGCCGCCACGCACCTGCCGGCACAGTTCGCTGCCGTCGCCGTCGGGAAGTTGGAGATCGAGACAGATCAGGTCGTAGGCCGTGGTGCACACCTTGGCCAGCGCGTCCTCGAACCCGTAGGCGACATCGATGGCGTAACCGTCACGTCGGAGGCCACGGGCGATGGCGTCGGCCATGTCCTCTTCGTCCTCCACTACGAGCACCCGCATCCCTTCAGGGTAAGCGCCACCGCGCAGACTTGAATCAGCATGGCCTCTACCCTCTCGGCGATGACGACGCCCACCGGTCCCGCCACGCCCGAAGCAGCCCTGCTCGAGCAGGCGGTGTTCGAGATGAAGAAGGTGATCGTCGGCCAGGACCGCGTCCTCGAACGGCTGGTTGTGTGCCTGCTGTCGCGTGGGCACTGCCTGCTCGAAGGGGTCCCCGGCCTGGCCAAGACACTGGCCGCCGAGACCCTGGCGGCGGTGAGCGGCGGTACGTACTCCCGACTGCAGTTCACGCCCGATCTGCTGCCCGCCGACATCGTGGGAACTCGGGTGTTCCGGGCCTCCGCCGAGCAGTTCGACGTCGAGCTGGGGCCGGTGTTCGCCAACTTCGTGCTGGCGGATGAGATCAACCGCGCTCCGGCAAAGGTGCAATCAGCCCTGCTGGAGGTGATGGCCGAACACCACGTGTCGATCGGAGGCGACACCTTCCCGGTGCCCGAGCCGTTCCTGGTGCTGGCCACCCAGAACCCGATCGAGTCCGAAGGTGTGTATGCCCTTCCCGAGGCGCAACGGGACCGGTTCCTGATGAAGGTGGTCGTGAACTACCCGACACCGAATGAGGAGGTGGAGATCGTCCAGCGGATGGGCGTACGACCCCCGGTCGCCGGCGAGGTCCTCGGTCTGGAGGACCTGGTACGCCTGCAGGACGCTGCCGACGACGTCTACTGCGATCAGAGTGTGGTGCAGTACGCCGTCGGGCTCGTGCTGGCCACCAGGGCGCCCGCCAACTACGGCCTCGACGACGTGGTCCCGCTGTTGAGCTTCGGCGCCTCGCCCCGCGCCAGCCTCGGCCTCGTCGCGGCCGGCCGGGCCCTGGCATTGCTGCGGGGACGCACTTACGTACTTCCTCAGGACGTCTTCGACGTGGCCCCGGATGTGCTCCGGCACCGGTTGGTGTTGAGCTACGACGCCTTGGCCCGCGACATCACCACCGAACACATCCTGGCCCGCATCCTCTCCACGGTTCCGGCCCCCCGAATCGCCCCTTCCCAGCACCTCCACCCCGCCC
>JANMIX010000547.1:0-1754 GCA_031376015.1 Acidimicrobiia bacterium
AGTCGGTGATGCAGGCCAGCAGGGCCACCAGTCCCACCAGGCAGAGGTAGACGGCAACCGCCAACGCGCCGATCCGCAACACCGCGAACGTGGCCGGCACCGCGCCGGTGGTGGCGACCCAGCGATCGAGGCCGGTTCCCAGGGGCGGGGTGTCGAGCATCGCGCCGGCCCAGGCCATAGCCGCGCCTCCGGTCGCGCCGGTGACCAACACGGCCAGTGGTCGACGGAGATCGTGGCGCCCGAGGGTGCTCATTGGCCGACCGCGGCGCTGGTGCCATCGGGGAAGGTGACCCTGAGGGTGGCGCAGCCATCGGGCCCCGTCACTGCGGTGAGGTGCACCGCCCCCGGTTCGCTCGCCGAGGGGGTGGCCCGCAGGTCGTGGCCGGGCTCGGCGAAGCCGTCGAAGATGAAGACGTCGCCGCTATCGGGTCGAAGCAGTGCCACGTCGGTCCGCCCGTCGCAGTCGAGGTCACCGAGCGCGACCTCGTCGCCCTCGTTCCCCACCTGCCAGGTCCGTGAGCCCACTGTCACCCGGTTGCCGTCGGCCCGGCCCGCGACGGGGCAGGCATCCGGTGCCAGGCGGACCGGCACGCCCGGGTTCGCCACCGGCGCGCAGGCTCGGCTCGCTCCGCCCGCAGCCGCCGGCTCCTCGTGACCGGCCGTGGGCTGCGGCCCCACCGGTGGCGTGGTCGTCGGCGATCCGGATTCGGCGACGGCCGGGCTCTGTGGCTCGCGGGGTTCGACCGTGGCACCCACGTCGAGGCCGTCTGCCGTTGCGGGTTGGCCGCCGGCCAGCGCCGCCGCCCCTGTGGCGATGAGGGCGAGCCCCACCACGGCAGCGGCGGCCGTCGCCACTTGACGTGTGCCCAGGGCGCGCCGCCGGGGCGGAGCTGTCGCCATTCCGGACCGCAACGTGGCGAAGGGGTCATCGGCGTCGACCGCTCCCGACCGGTCGCCGGCGGTCGGCGCCGCCGGTGCGGTGTCGCCCATACCGGCGGGCAGCGTCGCCTCTGACACCGCGGCGCGGATGGCGGCGGCCAGCCGGCGGGCGCTGGGCCGGCGCGCCGGATCGTCCTCGGTGGCCTGGTCGGCCAGGTTCAACAACGCACGCTGCTGCCATCCCGTCCACACCGGCGTCCGGCGCAACAGCCGGGCGATGGAGAGTCGGCGATCGGGGATGGGCTCGACCGAGGCGGGGCCGAGGTCGCCCAAGAGCGTGCGGAGCGTGGCACCCACGCCGAACACGTCGGCCGCCTCGGCCAGAGGCGTGCCGGGGGGATGAGCCGGATCGTGGTACGCGAGCGTCAGAGCCGGGCTGGGTGGGGGAACGCTTCCGGTGGGTCCGGCGCCGCCGAACCCGCAGAGGATCGGCCGGCCTCCGCTGCCGAGCACCACATGCGCCGGTTCGATGCGACCATGGGCGAGGCCGAGGGTGTGCAGGTCCGCCAGCGTCTCGGCAACCGCCGCCATCACCCCGGCCAACTCCGCCAGGGGCAGCGGGGGGACCGTCTCCAGCGAGTGGGTCCCGGCCATGGCCAGGACCAGCGCACCGTCGGGATCGGCCGCGGGTTCCACCAGCACCTGCACCACTCCTGGGTGGCGGGCGGCGGCGAGGACCGTGGCCTCGTGCGCCAGCCGCTCGGCGTCGATCTCATCCTCGGGGACCTTGCGCACCACGACCCGCCCGCCCATCTCGCTCAGCATGGATTCAATCACCCGGGAAGAGTATGAAAAATCATGAAAAGCTGTCAAAC
>JANMIX010000558.1:0-4381 GCA_031376015.1 Acidimicrobiia bacterium
CTCCTCCGACCTGCCGGAGGTACTCAACATGCTGTGGCGTATCCCGGGGATGGTCGACGTGCGCACCGAGGTCCGGGCGCTCGAGCCGGACCCCACGATTCTGCCGGTGTAGATGACCCGAGGGACACGCCGAGAACCACAACGGAAGGAGACGATCATGAGGGTGATCGACACAATCAGGAAGTCCGCAGTCGGTGTCGCCCCCGACACGATGCTCCACGAGGTGGCGCAACTGATGGAGCAGGCCACCGTCGCTTCGGTTGCAGTGATCGACGGCGACCGGCTCGTCGGGATCGTCACCGATCGCGATCTTGTCCGGCGGGGGATGGCGGCCGGTCTGACGCTCCACGTCGTCGAGTACGAGGACACCCGTTCACGTTGAACAATGCGCGCCGCCGGCTCGGCGGTGCGCGCACACACCAAAGGAAGGTCCCATCGATGCAGTCCACCCAACCCATCCGTGAGTTTGCCCATCATCCTCGGGCAACCATCACCACCTCCACCACGCTCCGCGAAGCGGCTCAGGTCATGTACCGCGAGGACGTGGGTCTGGCCGTCGTGCAATCCCATAACGGTGTTGTCCTCGGCCTTCTCTCCGAGCGTGACATCACCACCGCGCTGGCCAAGGGGGCCGATCCCGATCGCGAGACGGTCATGGTCGACATGACCCGTAACGTGATCTCGGTGCGACCCGACGACACCGTGCTCGACACGGTCCTGCTGATGCTCGACGACGGCATCCGACACGCGCCCGTCATCGACGAGTTCGGCCGGCTGTCCGGAGTGGTCTCGGTGCGCGATCTGTTGCGCCCCCTGGTCGTGCAGGCGATGACGCCGGCGCGTTGACATGCTCCGGCTCCTCCAGCCGCCCCCGGCGAGTCGCCATCCACGGTGGCTCGCGAACGCCTGAGCGGTGAGCACGCCCATCGAGGAGCCCTACGCCGGTATCGCCGAGACGCACTCGGGGGTGGTCGTCTTTCTCGGCGATCGCGCCTACAAGGTTCGTAAGCCCCTGCAGTTCGCCTTCGCCGATTTCTCCACGGTGGCCGCCCGCCGGCGGGCCTGTGAGGAGGAGGTCCGGCTGAACCGCCGCCTCGCGCCGGATGTGTATCTCGGGGTCGGGTCGCTGGCCGGTCCCCCTCGCGCCGGACCGGCGGGCGACGCCCCAGACACCGACGCCGAGCCGGTGGTGATCATGCGCCGGCTTCCCGTGGATCGGCGCCTGTCGACCCTGTTGCGAGCAGGCGACGCCGAGGCGTGCGTCGATTCGGTGGCGGCCCGGCTCGCCGAGTTTCACGCCGGGGCACCGAGTACCGACGTCGCATGTGAGGTCGCCGGCGTACAAGCCACCGCGTGACATCTTCTGCCTCGACGATGGTCCCCGGATCCTCGACTGCCTCGACTTCGACGAGCGTCTCCGCGCCGGCGATGTGCTCGCCGATGTCGCCTTCCTGGCCATGGATCTGGAGCGGCTGGGCCAGGCCGAACTGGCCTGGCATCTACTGGGGCGCCATGCCGGGTTGCTCGGTGATCGCTGGCCGCAGTCGCTGGCGCACTTCCACATCGCCTACCGCGCTCAGATCCGCGCCAAGGTCGATGCCATCCGCTCGGTCCAGGGCGTCGAGGGAATGGCGACAGTGGTATGCCAGCACCTGGCGCTGGCATACGCGCACCTCCGCGCCGCCCAACCGCGCCTGGTGCTGATCGGCGGCCTCCCCGGCACGGGCAAGACCACCGTGGTACGGGCGCTGGCCGGCGAACTCGGTGCGGTGAACCTCCACTCCGACGAGGTGCGCAAGGCCCTGGCCGGTGTCGACCCGGGCCACGACGCTGGCGGCGCGCTCGACGAGGGGCTCTACTCGGGGGAGTGGACGTAGCGCGTGTACGAGGAGCTGCGGCACCGAGCCGGCCGGCTGCTGGGCTTGGGGGAGTCGGTCATCCTGGATGCCTCCTGGCAGGATCCCTCGCAGCGAGCCGCGACCCGGGCTGCGGCCCGAGTGGCGCACGCCGAGGTGATCGAGGTGCAGTTGGTGTTGCCACCGTCGGTTGCCGCGGCTCGCATCGAGGCCCGCCGGCGCGCCGGCGACCTCCTCTCCGACGCCGACGTGCGGGTGGCGACCGCCATGGCGCAGCGGTCCCAGCCCTGGCCGGAGGCTGCGGTGGTTCCCACCGACGGCGAGGTTGATGACGCCGTCCAGGCCGTGCGGGTGCGGTGCGACGGGAGGGCCGGAGCCGTCATTGACGGCGCTGGCGAAGGTGCCGGTCCGGCCTGAGGGCGGGGTGGCGCCGGACGCCGTCGCGGTGGCAGGATGCCCCACCTGCTCCGCAGCACTACCGACGGCCTCGGCCGTCCTGGAGCGTGCCCCCGTAGCTCAGCGGATAGAGCATCGGCCTCCGGAGCCGTGTGCGGGCGTTCGAGTCGCCCCGGGGGCGCCCTGCAACAAGAGGCCCTGATCAGCGCAAACGTGCTGTTCAGGGCCTCGCTCGTGGCGCCGCCAGTTTCCGCGGCTGGGCGAGCTACGGATCATGGCGGCGACGGGGACTCGTGGTTCCTAAAGCCGCCCTGTCCGCTGGCCGACATCTCGCAGTGATGAGCGTGTCCTCAGTTGGTCCGGGCGGTGCAGCCTCCATCGCGGCGAACGCGCCGAATGACATCGTGGGTGTCCTCGTTCTCCGCAAGGCGATGGAGGCAGAGAACTCCTCGACGGCGCAGCTCGTCGCGTCCCTTCCCAAGCTCGAGCCTCACAAGGGCAACGCGATCGACGTGCGCGCCTGACACAGCGGCCGCGCCCGGTCAGCGCTTGTCGATGTAGTCCTCGTAGAGCGCTCGGGGCCAGTACCGAACGGCATCGATGCCGTCGGGCCCGACGAGCTCCGTCTTGACCCGTTTGTAGTCGTAGCAGTTGAGCTCGTACTGGTTGCCCCACGGGTCGGCGAAGTCGAACGCCCAGCACAGGTCGTAGTCGATGACATCGTTCGGGAGAAGTGGCTGGCCGCGTCGGTTCTCGATACCGCACGGCAGCGACCGTGTGAAGGCGATGAACTCGTCGGCCTCGACGCTGAAGGCGACGCCGGTGATCTGAGCCACCATCGGATGGCCTTCGCCTACCTCGAAGAGTGCCAGCGTCGTGGCGCCGCCGTCGGCGGAGATCTGCAATGGCCCGCCCTCGAACCCCGTGGCCCAGAAGTCGTAGTCAGCGACCGGCTCGAATCCCAGGTGCTCGGCGTACCAGCGGGCGGCCTCGGCTCGATCCGGCACTCGGATGTGGACGTGATCGAGGCGCCCGGCGCGGAACCTGCGCTGCTCAGCCATGTGCCCGACTCTAGGGCGGAGCTCCTCGCCGCGGGGAGGAGGATCCGCGCAGAATGAGGGCCGTGGAACTCGAGATCGTTGTCGGTGACATCACCCGGCAGACCACCGATGCCATCGTGAACGCCGCCAACTCGTCGCTGCGGGGAGGGGGTGGGGTCGACGGCGCCATTCACCGTGCCGCGGGCCCCGAACTGGTCGAGCACTGCCGGTCGTTGGGCGGCTGCGAGGTGGGCGATGCCAAGGTGACGCCGGGGTTCCGGTTGCCCGCCCGCTGGGTGATCCACACGGTGGGGCCGGTCTGGCGGGGCGGTGACCAGGGTGAGCCCGAGGCTCTGGCGTCGTGCTACCGGGCCTGTCTGGCCCGCGCCGATGAGGTGGGGGCGCGTCGGGTGGCATTCCCCGCCATCTCGACGGGCGTGTACGGGTACCCCGTGGGCTCCGCCGCCAGGGTGGCGGTCGACTCGGTACGTCGGGCAATCACCGACGTGACGGCGGTCGTCTTCGTCTGCTTCGACGACGCCAACCGCGCCGCCTACGAGGCGGCGCTCGCAGTCGAGGGGGGAACGGCACCCAACCGGTGACTCCCGGTCAATTCAGCGACACCGGGTGAGGCCGCCCGACGTGCGATTTCGCGTGCTCGATCGCCGCTTCGAGATCGGTGAACAGATGGTTCTCGTGCGCGAGCCGATCGAGGGCACCGATGGACTCGAGCACTCTGAGATGTTCGGGCCGGACACCTTGGAGCAGCACCGTGATGCCACGACCTTCGAGATCTTCTGTGATCTCCGACAGCGCACTGGCGCCGCTGGCATCGAGCAACCGCACATCCCCGAGGCGAAGAATGGCGACCCGGATGTCGGCGATGGCGGTGAACTCGCGCAGGAAGCGCTGGGCCGCACCGAAGAACAATGCGCCGTCGATGCGGTAGGCCACGATGTGGTGGGACAGCAGCGACGCCTCCGCTGCCGGCGATACCTCGAGCCCGTCCGGCACGATCTCGGACTCCGCCAATGAACCGAGCGCGAGCTTGCGGAGGGCAAGGAATCCTGCGCCGAGGATGCCGAGTTC
>JANMIX010000659.1:0-1570 GCA_031376015.1 Acidimicrobiia bacterium
TAGGCCTCGTCGGCGTTGATCCATCCGTCCATGGCCAGCTCGGTGAGCGGCTTGTTGGCCTTACCCATCCACTCCTGGTAGCTCTTGAGGGCGCCGACCGTGGCGTCGGCCTCGAAGGGTCGGAAACCCACGCCCACGTAGTCGCCGTCGAAGAGGGTGCCCGCGGCCTTCACGAACGCCTGGTCGTAGGTGTTGGGGTGGTACATCTTGATGCTGTTGCGCACACCCTGGCGCTGGAGTTCCTGGGCGAGGGTCTTCATGCCGTTGAGATCAATGCAGGCGAAGATCATGTCGACGCCCGCGTTCTTCATCGCCGTGACCTCCGGGCCGATCCCGTTGGGAAGGCCGAACGCCAGCGCATCATTCACGTAGGCGACGGTCGCGCCGCCGATGTTGGCGCTGTACTTCTTGATCGCCTCGGCGTTGGACTGGGCGCATTGCTTGGAGTTCTCGCTGATCCCGTAGCCCAGCGAGGCCACCTTCTTGGCACCCGCCAGCTTCGCTGTATAGGGGACCGCACGGGAGGTGCAGTTGATGCAGACCGTCGCGGAGTTGCCGAAGATCTCGGGATGACCGGTGGCCTGGGCGGGGTTGATGGCCCACACGTAGGTCGGCACCCCGGCCTTGGCCAGATCACCCCAGCCGCTGGCCAGCTGGGTGGCACTGAAGGTGGCGAAGGTGTCGTTTGCGGAAATGATCTCCAGCGCCTTGGCCTGGTTCATACCGAGCTCGTCGTCGACCTTCTTGGACAGCACCAGCTTGTGACCGTTCACTCCACCTTCGCTGTTGCGGAAATCGAAGTAGGCCTGGATTCCGTTGGCGAAGCAGTCGAGCACGCAGGTGCCCAGCGGGTTGTTGGAGTTGGTGCCCAGTGCGGCGAAGCGGATCTCGGTGTCAGTCACGCCCGGTCGCCCATTCCCCCCCGAGGAATTGGAGCCCGACGCCGTCTTGTTCTTGTCACCCGAGTTGCTGCAGGCAGCAAGCACGAGGGCGAAGGCTGCGACCAGGAGAAGCGGGCGGCGCAGACCGGGCTTGGGTCGTTGATGCGACATGAACGAGTCCTTCTGTCGGGTTAGTGGAGCGGTGGTGCGACCACGGGGCGCACCTTCAGTTCATCGATCCGAGATCGCCGTGCGATGGCGGTGAACGTACCAGGGTGAAACACGCTCGGCACGGGCTGCCGCCGGTGCTACTGGGGACCGCGACCGGACCCGTCGTGCACGTCGAGTACGTCGAGCACGTCGAGTACGACCTTGCCGATGGCGTTTCCCTCGGCCACGAACTGCAGGGCGGCGGCGGCCTCCTCCAGCGCGAACGACGCGCCGATGTGGGGCAGGGCGCGGTGGCTGGACAGCAGTTGCAGCAGCTCCGCCTCGTTGCGGGCCATCTCCTCGGGAGCGTTGATGGCGAAGGAGAGCCCCATCACGCTCCTCGTCATCGTGCCGATGACGCTGTTCGTGTTTACCCGAGCGAACCCGAAGACCATCGCCCGCGCGGTCGTGCCGATGGGCATCGCGGCAGTCGTGTATCTCGCCATCCGAAGCGCGGTGCTCACCAGCCAGATCGGCGA
>JANMIX010000689.1:0-4177 GCA_031376015.1 Acidimicrobiia bacterium
CGTGAGCTGATCCAACCTCGTGTCGATGGCCTGCAGCGCAAGAAGCGCGTCGCCGTCGTGGGAATTCACGGCCCTCCTTGGGTGGTCGGGGGCCCCGTGGTCGGTGGCACCGTGGTGGGCGGTGCGGTGGTCGTGGGCGCCGTGGTCGGCGGAACTGTCGTTCTGGGCACGGTAGTGGTGGTGGTGGTGGGCTTCTTCACGGTCGAGGTGGTGGACCCGGCCGTCGTGGTGGTGACGGTGAAGGGGTCATAGGCAAACAACTCGACGCCCTTCTCGTTCTTCAGGAACTTCGGCACCACCCCCGCGTAGGACGGCGGCGTGAAGTTGAGCACGTCCTGCCCCTCGAGCGCGTTGGTCATGAAGTTGTGCCAGAGCAGCGCCGGGAACGTGCCGCCGAACACGTTGATGCCACCCACATTGGCCAGCGGGATCTGTGCCTCGGGGCTGCCCATCCACACCGCGGTCGTCAGTTGGGGGGTGAAGCCCACGAACCAGGCATCGCCGTGCTTCTGGGTCGTACCGGTCTTGCCTGCCGCCACACGACCGGACAACCGGGCCCGGGTGGCGGTGCCACCGGTTACCACCGCGGTCATCGCCACCGTGGCCTCGCGCGCCGTCTCCTGGCTCATCACCCGGCGGGGATCGCCGGTGTGGTCATAGATCACGTCACCCTTCGAGTCGGTGATGCGCGACACGAAGTAGGGCGCGTTGTAGACGCCGTCGTTCGCGATGGAGGCATACGCCCCGGCCATCTCCAAGGGCGAGATGGGCGAGGACCCCAAGGGGAGCGAGAGGTTCGGCGACAGGGGTGCCGTCACGCCCATCTTGCGGGCCTGATCCACGACCTTGTCGGCACCGACATAGGCACCGAGGCGCAGGAACGCGCAGTTCACCGACCCCGCCAACTGCCGGATGAGGTTGGCCACTCCGCCCTCGCCGGGAACCACATAGGGGTTCGGCGTACCGCCGTTGTTCACGAACGAGCACTTACCTCCGTCAATGGTGTCGAGCACCGAGCCACCGTGCTCCAACGCCGTCACCAGCACGAAGGGCTTCATCGCAGAGCCGGGTTGGCGTTGCGCATCCAGGGCCAGGTTGTACTTCCAGTTGGTGAACCCCGGCCCTCCCACCACCGCACGCACGGCACCGTTGCTCGGTTCGACCGCCACCATGGCCACCGTCCCCTCGCAATGGCCTGCGGCATCGTGGAGCTTGGGGCAGTTGGCCAGCGAGGCGCTCGACGTGTTGGAGATGACGAACAGACCGTTGGCGTTGTGGTCGGGCAGCGTGTCGGTTCGGGCCTGCATCGCCTTGGTCTGCATGCCGCTGTCCAGCGTCGTGGTGACGCGCAGCCCTCCCTTGAACAGGGCGTTGTAACGCTCGGCGTAGGTGTCGCCCAGCTTGTACTTCGGATCGGTCAGGAGGAGCTGCTTCACCGCCTCCACCCAGTAGTCCTTCGGTGGTTCGGCCACCCGGTTCGGCTGCCGGGGCAACGGCTTGGTGCTGTAGCGCTCGGCCTGGGCCTTCGTGAGCTGACCGGTCTCCACCAGGCGCAGCAGTGCGATCCGCCGGCGCTCCACGGCCAGCTTGGGATGCGAGAAGGGGTCGTACCCGTTGGGGTCGCGGATGAGCGACGCCAGCATCGCCGCTTCGGGCCAGTCGAGCTTGGACACGTCCTTGGAGAAGTACATCTCGGCGGCCGCCTGCACGCCGTAGGCGCCGTTGCCGAAGTACACGGTGTTGAGGTACCGCTCGAGGATCTGATCCTTGGAGTACTGCTGCTCGAGACGCTGCGCCAGCACGGCCTCCTGCACCTTGCGCGAGAGCTTTCGTTCCGGGGTCAAGAGAGCGTTCTTCACCAACTGCATCGTGATGGTGGACCCACCCTGCTCGACGCCGCCCTGTTCCACGTTGGCGAAGAAAGCCCGCAGCGTGGCCCGCAGGTTGACGCCGCTGTGGAAGTAGAAGTTCTCGTCCTCCACCGCCATGATCGCCTGACGCACCAACATCGGCACCCCCGACAGGAGCACGGGCGAGCGGTTCTCCTCGGCGTGGAGCGTCGACAGCAGCTTGCCGTCCCGGTCGAACACCAGCGACCGTTCGGGCAGAGGGTCGAGGTCGAGCGGCGCCGCTTTGCCATGGCCAGCGGCGACAAACGTCCGGGCCACCGGAACCAAGGCAATACAGAAGGCGGTCATCGCCACGGCCGAGACGGCGCAGATGAGGAGGAAGCGCTTCAGATGGACCACGACAAAGGGCAGGCTACTCGCCGTTAGTGTGCGCACTGATGGCACACCCCCGGAAGTTCCGCTTCGGCCTGCAGGTCCACAATGCCTCCTCCGGCGAGGATTGGCGGGCGCTGGCCCGGAAGGCCGAGGACCTCGGATTCAGCACCCTGTTCATGCCCGACCACTTCGGCGATCAGCTGGCGCCGGTGCCGGCGCTGATGGCGGCGGCCGACGCCACCACCACACTGCGGGTGGGGGCACTGGTGTTCGACAACGACTATAAGCACCCGCTGGTCCTGGCCAAGGAGATGGCCACCATGGACGTGCTCTCGGGCGGGCGGACCGAGTTCGGCCTCGGCGCCGGGTGGATGAACACCGACTACGAACAGGCGGGCATCGTGAAGGACCGTGACGGCGTGCGCATCGCCCGCATGGTCGAGGCGCTGGAGATCTTCAAGGGCCTGTGGTCACCCGGGTCGTTCAGCTTCTCGGGCACCCACTACACGATCACCGATCACGACGGCACCCCCAAGCCGGTGCAGCAACCCCACCCGCCCATCCTCATCGGCGGCGGCGGGCCCAAGGTGCTCGGCATCGCCGGTCGCTACGCCGACATCGTCGGCATCAATCCCAAGCTCACTGCCGGGGCCATCACCGCCGAGGCCGGCCAGGACGCGGTGCCCGAGCGCATCGACCAGAAGATCCAGTGGGTGCGCGACGGCGCCGGCGACCGCTTCGACGACATCGAGCTCAACATGCTGGTGTTCTTCGGGATGGTCGTGGAGGACCGCATGGCCTTCGCCGAGCAGTTGGCGGGCGGCTTCGGCATCACCCCTGAGGCCGCGCTGGAGATCCCCTACGCCTGGTTCGGGTCGATCGGGGAGATCTGCGACCAACTGCGGGCCAGCCGCGAACGCTGGGGCGTCTCCTATTTCACGATCCAGAGCGACGCGGTCGACGCCATGGCACCGGTGGTGGCCGAACTCGCCGGGACCTGAGCATGCCGTCGGTGCCCGCCGACACGGTGGAGCTGGTGATGCTTCGCCTCCCGCTGCGCACCCCGTTCGCCACCGCCCACGGCACCACGGTGACCCGCGACGTGCTGCTGGTACGCGTCCTCCTCGACGGGGTCGAGGGATGGGGCGAGTGCGCGGCGGGCACCGACACGTCCTACTGGCACGAGACGGTGGAATCGTGCGCCGCCGCCCTTCGGGCCGCGGTGACCGACGGCGAGGATCTCGCCGCCGCGCCGATGGCGGCCGCCGCGCTGGACGCAGCCACCACCGACGCCCGTTACCGCAGCGCCGGCACCTCGATCGCGATGGCGTTGGGCGGCGGGGAACCCCCGGCGTTGCGGGTGACGGCCACGGCCGGGTTCGAGGACCGCGTGGAGGACCTACTCGGTGCCGGGTACCGGTCGGTGAAGCTGAAGTTCGGCACCGGGCGGACGCTGGACGAAGTGACCTCGTTGGTACGGGCCCACCCCGACATCCGTTGGCAGATCGACGCCAACGGTGGCCTCGATCCCGAGTGCGACCGGGCCACGCTGCACGCCCTCGACGCGTTGGGTCTCGACGCCATCGAGCAACCCCTGGCCCTCACGGCTTCGCTCGACGCACACGTGGCACTGGCCCGCCGGCTCCGCACCCCGGTGGCGCTGGACGAGTCACTCGATTCCCCCGAGGCCTGCCGCGCTGCGCTGCGAGCCGGCGCCATGGGGCTGGCGGTGGTGAAGCCGTCGCGCCTGGGTGGGTTGGGCCCGGCGCTGGCCACCGGGGACAGCTGCGCCGCCGCAGGGGTCCCCGCCAAGGTGGGCGGGATGCTGGAGACGGGCATCGGTCGGGCCGCGGCGCTCGCCCTCGCCTGCGCCGCCCCGTTCAGCTTCCCCCCGGACCTGTCGGCCTCAGCGCGGTACTGGGCCAAGGAGGTGATCACCGAGCCGTTCGAAC
>JANMIX010000733.1:0-6820 GCA_031376015.1 Acidimicrobiia bacterium
GGGCTGCTGTAGCTGTCGAGGATCCGGCGGTCACCGGGGCTGCCCGCCTGGAACTGCCACGGCTGGGCAGCCAGCGCCGAGGTGGAGGTCAGGAAGTTGTGGACCTGTTGGTCGCGTCCCTCCGCGGCCGACTGGATCTCGGCTTTCTTGGCGTTCTCGAGTGCGGTCAGGCCGCGGTCCCGAGCGCTGTTGACCAACGCAAGGGTGATGGTGGCGACCAAGGCCACCGATAGCGCCGCGGCCGTGGGGATGACCCAGTCTCGGAACCGATTCATGTCGGGGCGTTCTCCTCGGTTGCGTCGATTGCGGGCAGCCAGATCCGGAAGCGGGCCCCGCCGGCGGGGGAGGAAGCGACCGACACCGTGCCACCCATCGTTTCCACGAACTCCCTGACCACCGCGAGCCCGATGCCGGTACCGCGAGTTCGCACGACGGCTTCGCCTGCGCCGCGAAAGAAGCGGGTGAAGATGCGTGACCGCTCCGACTCCGGAACGCCAGGACCTTCGTCGTCCACGATCAACTCGGCGCCGCCATCGCCGCTACCCGTGCGCACGGTGACGGTGGTGCCGGCGGGCGAGTACCGCACTGCGTTGGTGACGAGGTTGGCCAGCACCCGCTCCAATGCGGTCGGGTCGGCAAGCACCTTGGGCGTCGGATCGAGCTGAGTGACCAACTGGTGTTCTTCGAACATGATCGAGAGGCGGGCCAGCATCGAACCGATGGTCGACGCCAGGTTCGTCGACGTCAGCGCCACCATCAACCGACCGCGCTCCATGCGAGAGAAGTCGAGGAGGTCCTGCACCAGCGCATCCAGGGACACCGCATTGGCTCGTATACGCGAGGCGAACAGCCTTCGCTCGTCCTCGCTCAAGGTGTCGCTTCCCTCGTCGAGCAGCGTGGAAAAACCCATGATGGCGCTGACCGGCGTGCGCAGCTCGTGGGAGGCGGTCGTAAGGAAGCTGGTCTTCAACGCGTCCACCTCGCGCAGGTTCCGCATGGCTTCCTCCTGCTGCTCGAAGAGTTGCGAGCTCATGATGGCGGCACTAGTGAACTCCGCGGCAGCCCGGAGGGCATCGAGCTCGTCGTGGCTCAAGCCGCGTCCGGCCCTGACGCGGAGCAGACCCGCGACTCGGCCACCCCGGTGCAGGGCGAGGGAGACCGAGACGCCGGCGGGGAGTGCGGAGGGAAGCTCGAGCTCGGGCACCATGACCCCCACGGTGCCGAGGGTGAAGACGTCGCGAAGCCGATTGGCACTGTCGGGCACGGCGAAGCCGATCCCGAGCAGACCCAGCTCATCCTGGAGCCGGGCCCCGACCTCCGGGAGGATCCGACCCAGATCCGTCGTCTGTTGTACGACCGGCGTCAGCGACATCATGAGGTCGAGCCGTGCCTCAGCGGCCGTGGCCCGATCGTCGGCCGCTGTCTGGCGCCGGCGAACCAGGCCTCCCAGCAACAGACATGCCGCGCCTGCGGCCAGCGCCGCCAACAGCATGCCGAACCGTGCGGTGGACCACGTCGCGGGCCGGGCCACGGAGGCCTCTACCGTCCACGCCGGGTCATGCAGGTCGATCTGTGTGGCCGTTCGCGCGCCGCTGCCCACCGACGATCCGAGCACGGTCGGGCCGCTGCGGATGACGATCGAGATCCCTGGGCCCTCGGCTCGCTGGATGACCGCGGTCATCGACACACCGATGAACACATAGCCGAGCAACTGCTGGCGCCGGTCGGCGGTGGTCGCGACCGTCACGGGACGTCCGTTCAACTGGGAGCTGAAAGCGGGCGCCACGACGAAGACCTGCGGGGCGCCCTGGCGAACGGCCAGCGGAGGGGTCACGAGTGGCTGCGCGGTGTCCCGTGCGAGATCGAGCAGGCCGCGTTGGGACTGTAGGGCCTGCGCAGAGATCGGCTCCTCCCCTTCGATGGAGTAGGTGCTGCCCTTGACGGAGGCGAAGTTCACGCGATGCGCCACCGCGCTGCTGGGTGCCGCCAGGCCCGCGATATAGCGACCCAACCGACCCACGGTGGCGGCGACGATCCGCGCGTCGTCGGTCACGGCATTGACATCGTCACCGATCGACGCCACCGCCTCGACCAGACCGGCGGTGGCCTTGGTCCGCGCGTCGTTCTGGCCGGCGCGGGCATCGGCGGACGCACCCAGCGCCGCCATCGCCAGGACGGCGAGAGCGATTAGTGCCGCGGCAGGAAACTCCCAACGCCTCACGGCATCGAGCCCTGTAGGGCGCGGTGAGAGAACAAGGCGGCGGAGCCGGCGATCGCGGACCCGTAGATCAACGTTTGCTCGCCACCGCCCGGCGCAGAGCGCGAATGTTGCCCTTGGGGAGGAAGACCGCGCCGACGGCCCGAACAGCGCGGATCAGTTCGTTCGACTGGTAGTTGGAATAGACGATGACCCGCGTTTCGGGGAACTGGCTCCGTACCTTCTGGGCAACCTCGAGACCCCAGGGGCCCGGGGGCATGCGGTGGTCCACCACGAGCACGTCGGGGTGCTCCCCGGCCACCAGTCGTATCGCCGTGTCACCGTCGAGACCTTGTCCGACGATGTCATGACCTTCGAGGCGGAGGTCCTCGACCGCGAGGGCGAGCGCGTCCGGGTCGTTGTCGACGACCACGATGCGTAGGGAGTCGGAACCCGTGATGGACGCAAGGTACCGCCTTGCCCTGGCCGGAGTGCGGAGGACGTGAACGGTGAACTGCGAAAGGACCTGGCGCCGATGGCGTCCACGCTGGCCCTGGAACGGGCGCAGGTGCCACGCAATCGTGGTTGTGGCAGGTTGGGGCCGTGATCCGCAGACCTCCGAGGCACGCTGCCCCCGAACCCGAGCGGCCCTGATTGGGCGGCATGCGTGAGGTCCGCCATGCGAACGGGCTTCGTACCTGGCGCTTCGGTTTCGACGACGAAGATGTGCTGGCGGCGATGTCCACCCGGCAAGGGGGCCACAGCGAGGGCGTGTACGCCGGGCTGAACCTCGCGTTCCACGTCGGCGACGATCCGGTTCGGGTGCTCGAGAACCGCCGGTTGTTGTGCGGGGCACTGGGGGTGAGCACGTTCGTGATCGCCGATCAACAGCACGGTGCCGGCGTGGCCCTGATCACCGAAGCGGAGCGAGGCGCCGGCTTCGGGTCCCGGCAGGACGCCGAACGGCGTCTCGCGGCGACCGATGCCCTCATCACCCGCACACGTGGATTGGCGTTGGGCATCCTGGTGGCCGACTGTGCGCCGGTGGTCATGGTGGACCGCGGTCGCGGCGTTCTGGCGGTGGTACACGTGGGCCGCAGCGGGGCGGTCCACGACGTGATCGGTGCGACGGTACGCGCCATGGCGGTCCACTTCGGCACGGTGGCCGGCGATCTGGAGGTGGGCGTCGGCCCCTGTGTGGGTGCATCCGGCTACGAGTTGGGTGAGCCCCAACTGACTGCCACCTTCGAAGCATTCGGGCCTGAGCTACTGGCCCCCACCCGCCCGGGTCACGCCTGTTTCGACCTTCGCGCCGCGGTGCTGAGGCGGCTGCTCGACGCCGGCGTCGAGGAGGCTCGGGTTGAGATCGCGTCCGAGGAGACGCAGGTCTGCGCCGAGGATCTGTTCTCCGATCGACGCGCCCGGCCCTGTGGGCGCTTCGCGTTGGTTGCCGCACTGCGAGCCTGAGCAGCGGGCCGCCTCCGGGTTCTTCACGTCCGGGGCCAGCGGCTCCCGAGCCAGCGGGTGAGCCGCCATCCCGCCTCCAACGCAGCGATGGCCAGGCTCACGACACCGATCACGGCAAAGAGCACCAAGGCCGAAGGAATTTCGAGATCGAAGAATCGGCGGAGAGCGGGCGTGAGCAATATGACACCGAAGGCGGCGACCATTCCCGCCACCAGCAGGCGCCGGAACGTGGTCCACGGTCGGGCCAGGATCGCGAGCACCCAGAGTCCCACGGCGAAGAGGACGATCGTTGCCGAAGTGCGGGCCTGGATGATCTGCAGGTTCTGATCCGACCGCGCCAGGGAGTAGCCCCCGAAGGTGGCGGCCGCCGCGATGGTGCCGGCCGGCACGGCGAAGCGCAGCACCCGGGCGACGAATCCCGGTCGCGCTCTGGTCGTATTGGGGGCGAGCGCGAGGAAGAAGGCGGGGACCCCGATGGTCAGCGAGCTGATGACTGTCAGGTGCCGGGGCAGGAACGGGAAGGGCAGCTGGGCGACGCCGACCGCAAGTGCCAGCAGGGTGGCGTAGACGGTCTTGGTGACGAACAGATTGGCGACCGCCTCGATGTTGGCGATCACGCGGCGACCTTCGGCCAGCACTGCCGGCAGCCCGGCAAAGGAGTTGTCGAGCAGCACCACCGGCGCCACGCTGCGGCTCGCCGGACTACCCGATGCCATGGCGACCCCCAGGTCGGCGATCTTCAGCGCCAGCACGTCGTTGACCCCGTCGCCCGTCATGGCCACCACGTGCCCGTTTGACTGCAGCGCGCTGATCATGGCGCGCTTCTGGTGCGGCGTCACCCGTCCGAACACCGTGCCGTCCTCCACCGCTCGAGCCAGTGCAACGCGGTCGTCCGGCAAGGTACGGGCATCCACCGCGACGCCGGGATCGAGTCCCACTCGGCGCGCCACCGCCGCCACGGTCTCGGGGTGATCGCCCGAGATCACCTTCACCCGCACCCCTTGGTCGGCGAAGTAGTCCAGCGTGGCACGGGCTTCGTCCCGAATGCGTTCCTCGAGCACCACGATCGCGGCGGGCTCGGCGCCGTCGAGGAGTTGGTCGTCGCCGATGGGATGGGGGCTGCGGGCCAGCAACACCACTCGTCCTCCCTCGGCCCGCAGCGTGTCGAGCCGGTGGCGTACACCCTCGCTGGTCGACCGTTCGGCGACGACGTCAGGAGCGCCGAGGAGCCAGGTCCCGATGCCGGTGACCTCCGCCGCGCTCCACCTGCGGGCGGAGGAGAAGGGCACGCTGGCCACCGGCGGCGTTGCCGAGGAGGTCGACACGGCAGGATCGGAGGCGATGGCACGGAGCGTGGCGTTCGGTCGTGCTTCGCTGGCGGCCAGCGCCCCGAGGGCGGCCAGGATCTCAGGGCGCTCATGGCCCTCGAGCACCTCCACTTCGCGAACCGACAGGTCGTTCTCGGTGAGGGTGCCTGTCTTGTCGAGGCACACCACATCGACTCGGGCCAGAACCTCGATGGCGCTGAGCTCCTGCACCAGGACCCGTCTGCGGCTCAGCCTCACCACCCCGGCGGCAAAGGCCACGCTGGTCAGGAGGACCAGTCCCTCGGGGATCATGCTGCCGATGCCCGCCACCGATCCGCGAATGGCTTCGGGGAAAGTCGCATGCGTGGTCAGTTGGCTTGAGATCAGCAGGATTGAGACCGGCCCGATCAACCACGTGACGATGCGCAGGATGCGGTCGATCCCCACCCGCAACTCCGAGCGGACCAGTTGGAACGATCGGGCCTCGGCGGCCAGCCGCACCGCGTAGGCCTCGCGACCGATCCGGGTGGCCTGGAAGCGGCCGTTGCCGGCCACCACGAAGCTCCCCGACAGCAACTGGTCGCCTTCCCGGCGCACCAGAGGTTCGGCTTCGCCAGTGAGCAGTGACTCGTCGATCTCGAGGTGCTCACTGAGGAGCACCTTCCCGTCGACGACGATCTGATCGCCTGCGTTCACCTCCAGCACGTCATCGAGAACGATGGCCTCGAGGGCGACTTCCACCACCGAGCCGTCGCGCACCACTCGTGCCTTGGGGGCGGTGAGCAGGGCAAGGCGGTCGAGGCTGCGCTTGGCCCGCATTTCTTGGACGATCCCGATGGCGGTGTTCGTCACCAGCACGATCCCGAACAGCGCGTCCTGAAGCGGGCCGACGACGAGGATCACTACCAGCAACGCACCGAGGATGGCGTTGAAGCGGGTGAGGACGTTCGCCCGCATGATCTCGCTCAACGGCCGGCTCGTGGTCGACTCGACGTGGTTCACGGCGCCGGCGGTGACCCGACTGCGGACCTCGGCGGCATTCAGGCCATGAGCAGCGTCAGCGGCGATGACAGATCACTCCCGCGCCCCACCGGCGCAGGCGGGGCATGGCCGTCCGTTGTGCGACGGACCTCGCATCCGCTCGTCCCCCTGTGTCGTGACCGAATCTACAAGTGCTCCCGCTCTCGTCTACCTCGACCTGGGCGGACCTGGTGTGACGAGCGTTCGGGCCCGCCGGGGCCTATGTCGGATCGGTCTCCTCCTCGTCGGTCACCTCGGGGTGAGCATCGAGGTACCGCTGCGTGGCCGCAGGTATCCGTGCTTGTGCCGGCAAGACCCGCGCCGGAGTCGACGGCAAGGTGAAGTTGAACGAGTTCCGGTAGTCGTATGCCTTGGCATCATTGATACCCAAGGCGGTGAGGCCCAGCGCCCGTTCGGTGAAGCGGAGGATGCTCGCCGCGGTCGCCGGGGTGGAGTCGGTGTAGCCCTTCTTGGTGAAGGGGCTGATGATCACCATCGGCACCCGGACACCCTGAAGGGTGCCATCCGGGTTCACCCCCGGCGGCACATGGTCATAGAAGCAGCCGCAGTCGTCGTAGGTGATGAAGATGGCGGTGGAGCCCCACTGGGGTCCGGTCTGGATGGCGTTGACGATCTGACCGATCCAGTTGTCGCCAACCAGCATCGACCCCGGTGGGTGCTGGCCCGTCCCGTTGGGGCCGGTGGGCAGCAACACCGAGAAGTTGGGCAGTGCGCCGTTCTTGATGTCGTTCAGGATTCGCACCGTCGGGACGACGTTCGCCTTCTGAGTCGAGTAGAGGCACGATGCGAACGTCGGGCAGATCGACCA
>JANMIX010000738.1:0-4958 GCA_031376015.1 Acidimicrobiia bacterium
CGAGGCGGTGATGACCCTGGCCATCGACTACGCCAAGGAACGGCGCCAGTTCGACCAGCCCATCGGGGCGTTCCAGGCCGTGCAGCATCTGTGCGTCGACATGTTCGAGACGGTGGAACTGGCCCGCGGCGGGGTGCTGCACGCGGCGTGGGCCAGCGACAGCACCACCCCGGCAGGAACGGCGGAGCGCCGGCGGGCGGCGCTGCGCCTCAAGGGCTTCACCGACCGGTTGGCGACGGTGGGCGACACTGCCATCCAGGTCTTCGGCGGCATCGGCTTCACCTGGGAACACGATTCGCACCTGTACCTGAAGCGTTTGCTGACGTGGTCCGCCTTCGGGGGATCCGCCAGCCGCTACCGACAGGCACTGGGTGCCATCACCGCACAGGGCGCTACCAAGGGAGGGTCAGTAAGATGACGCAGGTGTCAGACAACGAGGCAACAGAACTGAGCGAGACCGAGGGTGGCGGCGGGGGCGACCCGTTCGGGGCCATGGATCCGGAGATGGCGGCCAACCCGCAGCCCACCTTCCAGATGATGATGGAGATGGGCCCGGTGTTGCCCGCCGAGGGCATGGGCGTCCTGCTCCTCAACCGTGAGGTCGTCGACGAGGCCTTCCGTCACCCCGAGATCTTCTCCTCCAACATGTCGGCGGTGGATCTCAAGAACGCCCGGCCTCTGATCCCGCTGCAGATCGACCCGCCGGATCACAAGAAGTTCCGCAAGATCCTCGACCCCCTGTTCGCCCCCAAGCAGATGGCACTGCTGGAGGAACCGGTGGCGGCACTGGCCAACGAGCTCATCGACGCGCTGGTGGGCCGCGACGAGATCAACTTCGCCCATGAGTTCTCGGTGCCGTTCCCCTCGTTGACCTTCCTGACGCTGCTCGGCCTTCCCCTCGAGGACCTGCCGCTCTTCGTCGCCATGAAGGACGGCATCATCCGGCCCGGCCACGTGGTGGGTTCGGACTACGGCTCGGCCAAGGCCGACGCCCATCAGCAGGCCACCGCCGACTCGATCTACGAGTACTTCAACCGGGTGCTCGACGAGCGCGAGGTGGAGGGTCGCGACGACCTGCTCACCAAGTTCCTCCACACCGAGGTCGACGGCGTGCAGCTCACCCGCAACGACATCCTCGACATCTGCTTCCTGTTCCTCATCGCCGGCCTCGACACCGTGACCGCAACCCTCGACTGCATGTTCTCCTACCTGTCCCGCAATCCCGGCCAGCGCCAACAGCTGGTGGACGACCCCTCGCTCATCCCCGCCGCCATCGAGGAGATGCTCCGGTGGGAGACCCCGGTGACGGGCGTGGTGCGGGTGGCGGTGGAGGACACCGAGGTGGCCGGATGCCCCATCCCCAAGGGCGAGCAGGTGATGATGCTGCTCGGCGCAGCCAACATCGACACCAACGAGTTTCCCGACGCCGACCAGATCCGCTGGGACCGCGAGGCGAACCGCCACCTGGCCTTCGGCGGCGGCGTCCATCGCTGCCTGGGTTCGCACCTGGCCCGCCTCGAGCTCCGGGTGGCCCTGCGCGAGTGGCACAAGCGGATCCCCGAGTACCGGATCCCCGACGGTGTGACGCTGGCCTACACCGCCGGCATCCGCTCGATCGACGACTTCCCCATGATCCTCGGCCCCGCCCCTGCCGGTGACTGACCTGGCAGAAGTGCTGGCCGTGCTCGACCTCACCCCGGTCGAGGGCGGCTTCGAGGCCGGCAGCCTCGATGAGGGCCACGGGGTGGTGTTCGGCGGCCAGCTCCTGGGCCAGACGGTCGTGGCCGCCGCCCGCTCGATGCCGGGCAAGGAGGTGAAGTCGGTACAGACCGTCTTCGCCCGCGGCGCCCGGGGCGACCAGCCCCTGGAGATCGGCGTGGAGGAGATGCACGGCGGGCGGGCCTTCGGCAGCGTCACCGTCACCATCAGCCAGGCCGGCCGCCTCTGCACCCGCAGCCTCGTGCTCCTGCACGCCCCCGACCCCGACCTGATCCGCCACGGGGCCACCCCACCGGTGATCACCGAGCCCGAGGCCACCGCCGACCGGGGCCAGGGCGCCTGGTGGGACGTCCGCTACGACGCCGAGGTCGACATCATGGACCCCGCCGCGGTGGGCCCGGCCCAACTCGACGTGTGGACCCGTTTCCCCGGCGCACCCCAGGACCCCGTGATCAGCCAGGCGTTGCTGGCATGGGCCAGCGACGGGTTCCTGATCGCCACCGCCATGCGCCCGCACGAGGGCGTGGGCCAGTCGATGGCGCATGTGGCCATCTCCACCACCGTGCTGACCCAGACGATCAGCTTCCACGAGCCCTTCGACGCTGGGTCGTGGCTGCTGCTGGCCCATGAGAGCCCCTATGCGGGCCGGGGCCGCAGCTACGGACGGGCCAACGTGTTCGACCAGTCAGGCGCCTTGGTGGCGTCGTATGTGCAGGACAACATGGTGCGCGACTTCCCCGAGGGCCAGGCCCCGGCAGCCGGCACCCGTTCGGCGTTCTGACCGACCCGCGCGTTGGCTAGTCGAGCAGTTCGATCGCCCGTTCGGGGCAGTTGAGGGCGGCGCGGCGGGCCGCATCCTCGAGACCGGCGGGCACGTTCCCGTCGGGGAACAGCACGCGCCCGTGGCCTTCGTCATCGGGTTCGAACAACTCGGGGGACAGGGCGTAGCAACGGCCGTGGCCGGTGCAGGTCTCTTCGTCGAGGACGATGCGCATGCCGCTCAGGCCTCGGCCCGGACCTTGTCCTTCAGCGCGGGCACGATCGGCGGGGCGGTACGCCAATCGGGGATGCCGTGCGCCTCGTCGGCGATGGGGTAGCGGTCCTCGCGCACCTCGGCCCAGTGCGAGTGGTTCAACTGGTGCAGGGTGAAGCAGGCTTGCAGCGAGTTGTAGAAGCCCATGTTGTCGACGGTCTGGTTGACCGACTCCTTGATGAGCAGGGCTGTCATGGTCGGCAGGCCGGCGATGCGACGGGCGAACTCGAGGGTCCGCTCGGGGAGTTCCTCCAAGCCGAACACCTTGGACACCATGCCCAGGCGGTGCGCCTCGTGGATGTCGATGGAGTCACCGGTGAGCATGAGTTCCTTGGTCTTGCGGGCCCCGAACTCCCAGGGGTGCCCGAAGTACTCGACGCCGCACATCCCCAGGCGGGTGCCCACGACATCGGCGAAGCGCACCTCCTCGGAACCCACGATGAGGTCGCAGCACCACATCAGCATGAGGCCGGCGGCGTAGACGTCACCGTGGATCTGGGCGATCGTGATCTTGCGCAGGTTCCGCCACCGCAGCGTGTTCTGGAAGAAGTAGTGCCACTCCTGCAGCATCCGGTTCTCGGCGCCTTCGCGGGTGCCGCCGTTGATGTTGCGGGTCTCGTGGGTGGCGTACTCCTCCATGGCGACCTTGGAGCCCATGTCGTGACCAGAGGAGAACATGAGGCCCTCACCGCCCAGGATCACCACCCGGCAGGTGTCGTCGGCCTCGGCGAAGAGGAAGGCGTCGTTGAGCTCCGTGAGCATCCCGCGGTTCTGGGCGTTGCGCGCCTCGGGGCGGTTCAACAGGATCCGAACGATGCGGCCCTCGTCGTGGGTCTCGTACTTCAGGTACTTGTACTCGGGCATCTCTCCCCCAAGGGTTGGCCAGTGAGGTGACGTTACTGTCAGCTTTGGTCCGGGACCAATGCAGCGCTCTGGGCGAGCCAAGAACCCCATGGATCGGAACACCGGGCCGCGCAGCGAAAGGCAGAGTTGACGCAAGTGTCAGAAAGTCGTACCGTGCTCTGGTCCGCACACCGCGCCCCGGAGGATGTTCCCGTGCCGTCACGCTCGTTGGATTTCGAGGTCTTCGACGCCGACAACCACATGTACGAACCGAAGGAAGCACTTACCAAGTTCGTGCCCAAGAAGTACGGCAACGTCATCGACTACGTCGATGTGCGAGGCCGCACCAAGATCGTGGTGAAGGGCACCATCAGCGAGTACATCCCCAACCCCACCTTCGAGGTGGTGGCCCGGCCCGGCGCCCAGGAGGAGTACTTTCGCCACGGCAACCCCGAGGGCAAGAGCTACCGGGAACTGGTGGGCGATCCCATGCGCTGCATGCCCGCCTTCCGCGAGCCGGCACCCCGCCTCGAGCTCATGGACGAACTGGGTGTGGACCGCTCGCTGATGTTCCCGACTCTGGCCAGCCTCGTGGAGGAGCGTCTGCGTGACGACATCGAGGCCACCCACGCCATCATCCATGCCCTGAACGAGTGGATGTACGAAACCTGGACCTTCAACTACGAGGACCGCATCTTCGCCACCCCGGTGATCACCCTGCCCCTGGTGGACAAGGCCATCGAGGAACTGCACTGGTGCCTCGAGCGTGGCGCTCGCACCGTGCTCATCCGTCCCGCCCCCGTGCCCATGGCCAACGGCCGCTCCACCTCCCCGGGCTTCGAGCAGTTCGATCCGTTCTGGCAGGAGGTCGTCGCCGCCGGGATCCCCGTGTCGATGCACGCGTCCGACAGCGGGTACGCCCGCTACGCCCAGGACTGGGAGGGTGGCGGCGAGTTCCTGCCCTTCAAGCCCAGCGCCTTCCGGTCCGCCACCATGCACTACCGCTCCATCATCGACACCTTCAGCGCCCTGATCCTGCACGGCGCCATGTCGCGCAACCCGGGCCTGCGCATCATCTCGGTGGAGAACGGGGCCGGCTTCGTGCGCCCGTTGCTGTCGACCCTGGCCGAGACCTACCGGATGATGCCCCAGGAGTGCCTGGAGGATCCGGTCGAGGTGTTCAAGCGTCAGGCCTACGTGCATCCCTTCCACGAGGACGACATCACCGGCATGGTCGATCTGCTCGGCCCCGATCACGTGCTGTTCGGTTCCGACTTCCCCCACCCCGAAGGTCTGGCCGATCCCATCAGCTACGTCGACGACCTCAAGGGTCTTCCCGACGACACCGTGCGCAAGATCTTGG
>JANMIX010000815.1:0-9179 GCA_031376015.1 Acidimicrobiia bacterium
GGGTCGAGTCCGGTGCGCTCGAGGATGGTGCGCACGGTGTTGCCCAACGGGGAGTGCTCGATCTGACGGCCCGAGAGATTCACGGCCACGAACAGGTCGTGCCCGGCGGTGGCCGGCCACCGCACGGCTTGGCGGCAGGCCTGATAGAGCACCCACACGCCGATGGGCACGATGAGCCCGGTGTCCTCGGCGATCGCCAGGAAATCGCTTGGGTCGAGTGGGCCTCGTTCGGGGTGCTCCCAGCGGACCAACGCCTCCACACCCACGATGGCGCCGCTGGCCAGATCGATCGTGGGCTGGTACGCCACCCGCAGCTCGTGGCGGCTGAGGGCGCGGCGCAGGGACGTCTCGATGTCGAGGCGTTCCACGGCCAGGTCACGCATGCGCTCGTCGAACAGCTCGAAGCGGCCGCGGCCCTTGGCCTTGGCCCGGTACATGGCGGCATCCGCGTCGCGGATCATGGCCTCGGCGTCGGAGTTGGGCTTGGCCAGCGAGATCCCGATGCTGAGGGCGGCGAACACCTCGGTCGATTCGAGCTTGATGGGGTCCACCACCGATTCCAGGATGCGCTCGGCGATGTGGATGGCGACCGCCGGCTCGGCCAGGTCGTCGCAGAGGATCACGAACTCGTCGCCGCCGAGTCGCGCCACGGTGTCGCCGGGACGCAGGGCTTCGCGGAAGCGGGCGGCCAGTTCGATCAACAACTGGTCGCCGGCGCCGTGGCCGAGGCTGTCGTTGATGACCTTGAAATGGTCGAGATCGCAGAACAGCACGGCCAGGGGCCGGTTGGAACGCTGGGCGTGGGCCAGGGACAACTCGAGGCGGTCCAGGAACAGCGTGCGGTTGGGGAGACCGGTCAGGGGGTCGTGGGTGGCCTGATATTCGAGCCGGCGCTCCAGGGCCTTGGCGTCGCTCACGTCCCGGGCCACCGAGGAGACGTATTCGATCTCGCCGGCGCTGTCGCGGTGGGCGATGAACACCGTGGAGACGGCGACCTCCTCGGCCCCCCGCACGTATGCCAGATCACCGATCCAGATGCCTTCGGCCTCCAGTGCCGGTCGGATCGCCTGCGTGAAGTGCCGTACCACCCAGTCCGGTGAGCGGCCCTTGAGGTCGAAACCGCCGAGCGACTGGGTCGGGGTCAGCTCGAAGAATTGGCGGGCGGCGTCGTTGAGGTAGGTCACCCGATCGCCGCGGTCGGTGATGATCACAAGGTCGCTGGTGGCATCCAGGATCGAGGAGAGTTGCTCCGACCTGCGCTGTGATTCGAGCCGTCCGGTGATGTCCTCGAGGGTGCCGACGTGCCCTGTGAAGACGTCGACGTCGAAGACGGGCTCGATGGCGGCCATGCCCCAACGGGTTTCTCCGTTGGGACGCAGCACCCGCACCAGGCTCCGGAAGGACTGCTGACACTGACCGGTGGCCGCCCATTGTTCGGTCGCAGCGTCGCGGTCATCGGGGTGAAGGACATCGAGCCAGTGCTGGCCGACCGCCTCCTCGCTGCTCCTGCTGGTGATCTCCTGCCACTGCTCGTTGACGAAGGTCAGCGCCGGCGTCGTGTCCATGGCGAAGATGCCGATGGGTGAGGTCGACGCCACCAGCCGGAACCGCGCCTCGCTCTCCCGAAGTGCCTGTTCGGCGCGCTTGCGGTCGGTGATGTCGAGCAGGTGGGTGACCACACCGCGCACCCGATCGTCCTCGAGCAGGTTGACGCAGCGCAGGCCCAGCCATCGCTGCTGACCGTCGGCGCGGCGCACCCGCAGCTCGAAGGACACCTTGGCGCCCGGTATGGCGCGCACCTGCGCGGCGTTGGCCGCGAGGATGCCGCGATCCTCGGATTCGATGTGCTCGACGTAGCTGTGGCGGAACTCCTCGGTGGTGTAACCGAGGATGCTCTCCACCGAGGGCGACACGTAGACGACTTCGGCGGACGCGTCCCGCACGACGATGATCTCATCGGCGCTGTCGAGCAGGGCGTCGTACAGTTCGCCGGCCTCGTAATGGCGGGCCGGGGGGGTCTGTTGCGCTGCTTCAGCCCCCGTCATCGGCTTGAGGCTAGTGCCGGGATGCTTCGGGGCCGATCCGCCCCTTCAACGTTCGCGAAAGGCCACGTAGCGGGCGAGGGCCTCCAGGGCGTCGATCGCCTCGGGGGTGAGGTCGATGCCCTGCAGCGCATCGATGGCGTTGCCGGCGAGTTCGTGGATGGTTGCCTCCATCTCCTCGACCGCCCCCGTGTCGTGCAACACGGCCTGCACCGCCGCCACCACCTCGGGCGTCATGCCCGGTTCGCCCACCCGGCCCAGCACCGACCGCTGGCCAGAGCTGGCCAGCTCGGTGGCCGCCGCCAGTAGCGGGGTCGGCTTGCCCTCCCGGAGGTCGTCACCGACCGGCTTGCCCGTGAGGGTCTCGTCGCCGAAGGCACCGAGCAGGTCGTCTCGGAGTTGGAAGGCCTCGCCGAGGGGGTCGCCGTAGAGCGAGAGTGCCTTCTGCAGATCGGCGCGTCCGGCCAGGGTGGCGCCTAGCTGCAACGGGCGCTCGATGGTGTACTTGCCCGACTTGTAACGGGCGATTCGCCGGGCGAGGGAGCGGTCGGTGTCGGCTCGGGCCGTGCCGAGAACATCGAGGAATTGGCCGATGTTCAGTTCGATGCGCAGTTCGTTCCACACGAGGAGGGCATCCGGCCCTGCGCCGAGCAGCAGTTGGTCGGCGTACACATGGGCCAGGTCGCCGATGAGGATGGCGACGCCCTCGCCGAAGCGGCGCGGTTCTCCTCGCCAGGTGGCTTGGTGGTGGAGATCCATGAACTGGTGGTGGACGGCGGGCCGTCCGCGCCGGGTGGGGGAACCGTCCATGACATCGTCGTGCACCAACGCGAACGCCTGTAGCAGTTCGAAGGCGGCGCCGGCATCGACGATCAGGGGATCGTCGGGATCGCCACCGGCACCGACCCATCCCCAGTGACAGAAGGCGGCCCGAAGGCGCTTCCCCCCGCCACCGACGAGGGCCTCCAGCGATCGCAGCGGCGCCGCCAGATCAGGATCGAGCTCGCTCCAGCGTGCGATTTCGGCGCCCAGCAGGGCGGCCAGTCGGTGCTCCACCGCGGCGGCCACGTGCCGCAGGCTGGCAGGAGGTTCGCCGAGAGGGCGGACAGAGGACATCAGCGCGAAGCGTAGGGCGCAACTTCACCGGGCTCGTCATCGCCACGGCGCGGCCGTTGTCGCGCAGAGGTGCGCTGCGGTGCGCTCAGGGGGGTGTGAGCCCTTCGACGATACGTTCGACGTCGACCTTGGCTGCTTCGATCCTGCTGCGGCAGAACTCGATCAACTCCGCCGCCCGGGCGACGCGACCGGCCAGGTGGTCGACGTCGACGTTGTCGGCTTCCAACTCCACCAGGATGGTGTCGAGTTCGGCCATCGCCTCGGCGTAGGACGATGGTGCGGCGCTCACGGTGTCACCGTGCTGCGAAGCTCGCCGTCGGAGAGGGTGGTCACCAGTTCTTCACCGGGGGCGACCGTAGCGGCCGAACGCAGCACCGTCCCCGAGGCGGTCCGCGTGATCGACCAACCGCGGGCAAGCACCTTGGCCGGGTCGAGGGCGCCCACCCGGGCCCGCACCGCTTCGAGAGTGCGCGACTCGGCCCGCAACAGATGTCCGGGACGCTCCGAGAGGCGCTCTCGGGCTCTTTCCAGCCGGCGGTCGTCGCTGCGGAGATGGGCGCGGGCGCCTCCCGACACCGAGGCCGCGGCTCGCAGCGTGCGGGTCTCGCTGCGAGCGATGGCGCTCGTGGCCGCGCGGGCCACCGCGTCGGTGCGGTCGTCCACCAGCGCGCAGAACGCCGTCACCCGTTCGACGAGGTGCCCTGCGCAGGCCGTCGGGGTCTTGTGGGCCAGGAATGCCACCAGGTCGGCGACGCTGGTGTCGATCTCATGCCCGATGCCCGTCATCACCGGGACCGACGACCCGGCGATGGCCCGGGCGACCGCCTCGAGGTCGAACGCGGCCAGGTCGGTGCGGGCACCGCCACCCCGCACGATGCAGATCACATCCGGGACGCGGGCCTCGAGGCGCTGCAGGGCGCGGACCACGGAGTGCTCGGCCTCGGGCCCCTGGACTCGGGCGTCGGCCACCAACACCTCGAACGCGAACCGGCTCTCGTGCAGGGTGCGCAGGAAATCGGCTTCGGCCGCCGATCCGGCGGAGGTGATGAGCCCGACACGCAGGGGCACCGCGGTGAGCCGGTGACGATGTTGCCGCTCGAGGGTTCCCTCGGCCTTCAGTTGAGCGAGGAGGATCTCCCGGGCCTCGGCGAGGCGCCCGAGCGTGTAGCTCGGATCGATGGAGAGCATGCGCAGGGCCAACTGTCCCCGCTCGGGCCAGAAGGTGACCTGTGCCCGGATGCGGATCTCGGTGCCGTCGGTCATCTTCACCGCGCCGCCGGAGCGGTTCAGGAGGCTGTTGACCACCTGACGATCAGAGTCCCACAGCCGGACGGGGATGGACGCGCTGCCGTCGCTGAGTGAGAAATAGCGGTGCCCCGAATTCGGCCGTTGCAGATCGACGATCTGGCCTCGCACCCACACGTCGCTGTCGAACGCGGCGCGCAAGGCCCACCGAATCCGGTCGTTGAGCGCGGTGACGGTGAAGGTGTCGTCGTCGGGATCCGACGCGGCGGGGCTGGTCGGAGCCACCAAGGGCAGCGGGAGCGGGTCGTCCTGCATCAGCTTGCACCGTAGAAGAACCGTGTGACATCGCACGCCCATGGTCACTTTCGTCTCGATCGGTGAAGGCTGGCGGTGCGGCCGTGACTAGTACCGGGGGCTCCAACGAGTCATTTTCGAGAATGGCCCTACCGGGCGGTGCTCTCATGCCCCAAACTCACGCCGAGTGACATGACCACCGCATTCGAGCCTTCGCATCGCCTTCCGCTCGACCTCGCCGACCGCGCCCTTCCCCTCGGCGACCCCATATCGGTGTGGTCCACGTTCCCGGCCGGCGCGATGCCGCGCCTGCACTACGCCAACGCCGCGTGTGTTGACCTGCTTGCCGGCGATCCCGATTCGGTGGTCGGGACCATGCTCGATTCCGTGCTGGACCCGGCGGACGCTGCCGAGTTCGTCCGCTGGTCCGAGCCGAACTCCGAACGAGGCTGCCACGAGCGCGAGGGATTGTTCAGGATTCGTACCCGAGACGGGTCGCGTGTCGAGCTGTCCACGCGCGTGCTGCCCATCCCCGCTCACCGCGGCGAACCGACTCTGGTGGTGTGCCGCCACCGCCGCACGGCGCACCGGGCGGCGGTGTCGGTGGCAGTCGCCGACTCACGCGGGGGAAGCCGGAGCGGTACCGCAGTGCTCGACGGCCGGGGATGGCTTCTTCACACCACCCCCGAGCTCGCCGAATTCACGGGCCTGGCACTACACGAGCTGCGGGGGGTCTCGTTCTTCGATCTCGTCGAGAACCGCCACCGTGATCGGGTGCGGCGAGCGTTCGAGCAGTGCCTCACCGACGGCGCCGGTACGGGCCCGGTAAGCCTCGGCTACCTCGGCAACAACGTCCGGTCGGTCCGCGTCGAGGCCTGGTTCGAAGACCGCCTCCATGACCCGGCGGTGGGAGGGGTCACTGCGCTCGTACGTGAGATCCCCGAGGCGTTCGTCGCCACCGAACAGCTTCGCCACAATGAAGCGTTCTTCCGCGCCATCCTGCTCGGCACCAGCATGCTCACCCTCGTGACCGATTCGCTCGGCTCGGTGCAGTGGACGGGCCCCAACGTCACCGAGATCCTGGGGTGGGGGCCGTTGCAGGTGCTCGGCCACAGTTGCTTCGAGTTCGTGCACCCCGACGACCTGGACGCGGCCGCCGCCGAGTTCGCCCGCGAGACCATGGGTGACTCCGCACCGCGACCACCGGTGCTCGTGCGGGTCCGGCACGCCGAGGGATCCTTCCGCCGAATGGCGGTGAGCGGGTCGAATCTGCTCGGCGATCCCGACGTGGCCGGCGTTGTTCTTTCCTGCCGTGACGTCACCGAACTCGACGATCCGAACACGGACACGGCGATGGAGGTGGCGGGTTTCCCGGGGCTGGAGCCATACCTCGACTCGCTGACCGATGAGGCCTCGGTGCTCGAGGACATCGCCCTCGGTGTCACCCCCGAACGGCTGCTGAGCCGGGTTGCGGAGATGCTGGAGTATCACTTGCCGGGTGTCGCCGCCGCCATCGGTGTGCTCGATGACGACGGAACGATCCACCACCACGGCACCTCGAGGCTGCAGGCCGACATCCGCTCGCTGCTCAATGCCACGACGAGGGAGTCGATGTTGGGTCGAGCCCTCGGCGAACACGAGGAGGACATGGTGTTCCGGAATGTGGCGGCTGAACCGCACTGGGGCCCGCTCGGGGGTCGGTTGAGGAGCCGTGGCCTTCGGGCCGTGTGGTGCCGCCGTATCCCGGCCCCGGGCACCCGCCAGAGCGTCGGCATCCTGTCAGTGTTCACGCCCGAGGATCGTGTCCCCACTGCAGCCGAGCGGGACCGGCTGGAGCGTGCGGTGCATCTGGCGGCAATCGCCATCGACCGGGCTCGTTCCGAGGCGCGCCTTGCGCATCAGTCGGTCCATGACTCGGTGACCGGGCTGCCCAATCGCACGCTGGTCCTGGATCGGATCGTGCAGGCGGCCGCCGGGGCCCAACGTTCCGGGCAGCACCTCAGCGTGCTGCTCGCGGACCTGGATCGGTTCAAGGTGATCAACGACAGCCTCGGTCACGAGATCGGCGACGAGGTGCTGAGACAGGTGGCCTCTCGCCTCGAGACGGTGCTGCGTCCGGGTGACACCGTGGGACGACTCGGCGGCGATGAGTTCGTCGTGTGCGCGTTGACAGCATCGCCCGCGGGGGCGGCGATGCTGGCCCGCCGCCTGCTCGACAGCCTCTCGACCCCGATCGACGTGCGCACCGCCTGTGTCTTCGTGACCTGTTCGGTGGGGGTGACGGTGCACGATCCGACCCTCGCCGGCTTCAGCGCCGAGGGAATGATCCGCGACGCCGATGTGGCCATGTACCGGGCGAAGGACGAGGGCCGTGACCGCTACGCCATGTTCGAGGAGCACCTGCACCAGCGCCTCGTGCAGCGCTTGGAGACCGAGGGCGATCTACGGCGGGCGCTGGTCGAGCAACGGCTTCAGGTCCACTATCAGCCGAAGATGAACCTGCGGGACGGCCGGCTCAGCGGGGTGGAGGCGCTGCTGCGTTGGAATCGGGAGGGCGTCGGGTTGCTGACGGCGGACGCCCTCGTGCCGGTGGCCGAGGAGACCGGCCTCATCGTGCCGATCGGCGCGTGGGTGCTGCAGCAGGCCTGCGCCGACGCCGCCGCGTGGCAGCGCACCATGGATCCCGTCACGGTGGCGGTGAACCTGTCGGCCCGGCAGTTGGCCGAACCGGATCTGCCCGACGTGGTGGCCGCCGCGCTTGCCGCGAGCGGGTTGGCGGCCAAGTGGTTGTGCCTGGAGGTGACCGAGAGCGCGCTGGCGGCTGACGCCGAAGTGGCGGTACGGGTATTGCACCGCCTCAAGGCCCTCGGCGTACGCGTCTCGATCGACGATTTCGGGATCGGCTACGCGTCTCTCGACTACGTGCGGCGTTTCTCGATGGCCGATGAGCTGAAGATCGACCGGTCCTTCGTGGCCGGTCTCACGGGGATGGAGGTGCCCGATGCCGCCATCGTGTCGGCCGCCATCGCGCTCGCAAACGCACTCGGGTTCGACACTGTGGCCGAGGGCGTGGAGACCGTGCAGCAGTTGTCGGTACTGCGCCGGTTGGGTTGCGACCACGCCCAGGGCTTCTACTTCGCGGAGGCGTTTGCCGCTGCTGAACTTCCTGCGTTCGCCCGCAGCCACTGAGTTCGCGCCTCGGGGGTTGTGGCGGCGGTACCGCGTCGGCGATCGTGTGAGCCGCGAGGGGGGAACGGATGCAGCTGGGCGACGAATTCCGGGTTGAGGTGCGGGCCCCATCGCCGGGGTCGTTCGACGTCAGTGTCGAGGTGGACGGCGCCTGGTCGGTGACGAATCGCTCCGCCGCCCCCCGGTCGTTGGACGCGGTGGCGCGGGTGCACCGCATCCACGATGTCGCCGGGGCTCTGCGCATCTTCCGTCACGGTTACCAGTCGTGGTCGGCCTGCGGGGTCGCCACCTTCGGCGTCGATGTCGACCCGTCGCGAGCGACCGGGAGCCGGGCCCTGTCCCGAGGGATGCACCACGCCGACCCGCAGGTCACCGAACCCGGAGAGCTTCGCAGCGAAGCGGTGACCGCTCTGGGCGATGACGGCGGGGCGGCGGTGGTGCTGGGCTTCCTCGGGGGAAGCGACCACGACGGGACCTTCCGCCTACGCCCGGGGCCGGACGGACCCGAACTGTGGATCGAGGCCTTTCTGGGCGGTGCGCGGCTGGCGCCGGGTGAATGCCGGCAGCTTCATCCTGTGCACGTCGACCGGCGCGACCTCGCCGTGCAGGTTCGCTTGGGAGAGTGGGCCTCGCGCTTCGGCACTGCGGTGGGGGCCCGGACGGGCGCGCCGTACCAGGTTGGCTGGTGCAGTTGGTACCACTACTTCTTCGCAGTGACAGAGGCGGACGTGCGTTCCAACCTGGCCGCCGCCCAGACCTGGCCGTTCGAGGTCTTCCAGGTCGACGACGGCTATCAGCACGACATCGGCGACTGGTTGCGGACCAATGATCGCTTTCCTTCCGGCGTCGACGGCACTGCCCAGGCCATCGCGGCGGAAGGGCTGGTGCCGGGCCTGTGGCTGGCCCCCTTCGTGGCGCGGCCCACGTCCGATCTGGCCCGGGCCCACCCGGATTTCTTCGCCCGCCACGATCCATCCGGGGCCCCACTGGTGGGGTTGGTGAACGACGGATGGGGCGGCGAGGTGTGGACGCTGGACACCACCCGCGCCGACGTGCTCGACCACCTGGAGGCCACCGCCGGCGCGTTGGTCGCGGCCGGCTTTCGGTATCTCAAGCTGGATTTCACCTACGCCCCCTCGTTGCCCGGCGGCTATGCCGATGCGACACGAACGCTGGCCCAGCCGCAGATTTTCGAACGCCCGACCGACAATAACGGCGTCCAGACCTTCGACTTTTGCAGCGGACGCTAGCGCCATGAAGAAACGCCGGAGCACCAAGCGATGAAGGCCGAAG
>JANMIX010000829.1:0-3733 GCA_031376015.1 Acidimicrobiia bacterium
CAGCCAAACCAGTACCGTCGCCCATCGTCAGGGGTCTCCTCGTCCTCGTAGCCGTCAGACAGCCACGAAGATCGCGGGACCCCTGACCCGCGCGGTGGATGCTCCCCTACCTCACCCTCCCCACCCCAACGCGAAGAGCCCCCATTCCGGCCGCGGACGGACCTTTGCGGTCGAGAAGTACGGAACATTCCTACAAAGATTCCACTTTTGGATTGAGGGTAGATAGAGTTCGCCAGACCTAAACCTTGACTCGGGGAGAGTTCCAGAATGGCCTACAAGATGAAGCCAGTGAATCCGCAGGATCTCGCAGTTATGATTAGCCGTCCACAAACGCGTGCAGGCACGGGTATGGGCGCAACGCTCGTCGAAGACTTCCGTGGATCGGGAAATGTCGCAGCGACGGTGAGCTTCGGCTCGTCCAAAGAGCGCAACAGTGCCTCCATCAGCGCAACCAACTACTGCCGCAAGGTGGGCGCCAAGATCTGGGTCCGCAAGCTCGGTGGCGGTACCGGCACCGACTTGCTGCTGATCGATCTCGACAAGGCTGACGCCGCCACCAAGAAGGCGTACGACAGCCGGCCCCGGCCCGGCCGCCGAGCACGCGCCAAGTAGACGTCCGCCCGTAGGGCGGCCGCGACCTCGAGGGGTCTAGGCCGCCCGCTGGCGGGCGGCGGAGTCGAGGAGGGACCGCAGCAACGGGCGGCCGTCGGTAGACCCCAACAACTCGTGACAGGCCCGCTCGGGGTGCGGCATCAGGCCCACCACGTTGCGGGCCTCGTTGCAGATACCGGCAATGTCGTCGGTGGAGCCGTTCGGGTTCTCGACGTAGCGCAACACGATGCGGTCGTTTGCCCGCAGCTCGGCCAGGGTCTCGGGCGAGCAGGTGTAGTTGCCCTCGAAGTGATTGATCGGGATGCGCAGTGTGGCGCCGACCTGTGTCGTCGACGTGAGCACCGACTGCGAGGTCTCCACCCGCACCTGCACGGTGGTGCACAGGAACTTCAGGCCCCGGTTCTTCTGCAGCGCCCCAGGGAGCAGGCCGGCCTCGGTGAGGACCTGGAAGCCGTTGCAGATGCCGACCACCGGGCCGCCGGCGGCGGCGAAGGCCGACACTGCACCCATCACCGGGCTGAACCGGGCGATGGCACCGGGGCGCAGGTAGTCGCCGTGGGCGAACCCGCCCGGCACCACCACGGCGTCGACATCGCCCAGGGAGTGATCCCCGTGCCAGACGAGCCGGGCATCGGCACCCAGATCACCGAGTGCCTCGATGGCGTCCTGCTCGCAGTTCGAACCCGGGAACAACACCACGCCGACGCGGGTCATGCGAGCACCGTCATACGCACCTGGGCGTCCTCGATAACCGGATTCGTGAGGAACCGGGTGCACAGGTCGTCGACCTCGGCACGGGCGGTGGCCTCGTCGGGCGCCTCGATGTCGAATCGGATGCACTTGCCGACCTTCACGGTGGAGACGCCGTCGAAACCCAGCGTGGGCAGCGCCCGCTCGATCGTGGCGCCTTGTGGGTCGGCGATGCCCGGCCGCAACTGGACCTCCACCACCACTTCGAACCTCATGGTGCCCATGCTCGCACACCGCCGGCACCCCGCCCGCACGGCCCCTCAGCCAGCCGGGCGCCCGCCACAGGGTGGGGTTGCCCGACCGGGCTCAACTGGCGGCGGCGTCCTCGAAGGCCCCGTCGACCAGGAGCGGCGCCACCGAAGACACGTCGAGTTCGGCGGACAGAATCACGTCGTCGGTGGCACCTCGGCCAGCCAGTTCACGCCCGGAGGCGCAGCGCAGCAGGACCGCCTCCAGGTCCTCGACACCACTGAAAGCGGCCATCGCCACTAGCGCCTCGGGCGAGGGGTCGCCCCCGGCCGCCGCGATGATGGCGCCGGCTCCCAGCAGATCCTCCACCGCCGGACGCAACGATCCGTCCGGGTCGACTTCCCCCGCGGCGAGCACCGTCACCACCCCGTCGCGGGCCACCGACCGGGCGTAACGACCCGCCGCGTGCGCGTTGCGGAGCGCACCAGCCAGCACGACCGGTCCGCCGAGGGCGCTGGCCGTACGGGCCAGCGCTCCGCCGTTGAGCGAGAACACCTTCACCCGGCCTCCCGGCTCGAGGTTGTGCAACCGGTTCGACGTCAGGTTCTCGGCGTCGGCGGGCACGTCGCTGAGCGCGGCGGACCCGCCCTTCTCGCAGATCAGACAGGTGATGGTCGAGAACCGCATCACGTCCACGACAACGACCACGGCGCTGTCGGCCACAGCCCGCGCCAGGCCGGCGGGCCCCCATTCGAGGCGGGTGGTGAAGCCGGCCTGGCCCAGCGCCCCCGGAGTCGTCACCGGCCGGGCCAGTCGTCGAGGTTCCGGCCGGTGATGCGCTCATAGCCCTCGCGGTAGCGCGCCGCAGACGCCTGCACCACCGCGTCGGGCAGGGCGGGGGGCGGAGGGGTCTTGTCCCAGTCGAGCCCGTCGAGATAATCCCGCACGGGCTGCTTGTCGAAGCTCGGCGGAGTGGTGCCCACCACGACCGAATCCGCCGGCCAGAACCGGGACGAATCGGGGGTGAGCACCTCGTCGCACACCACCAGTTCGCCGTCGATGAGGCCGAGCTCGAATTTGGTGTCAGCGATGATGATGCCCCGCTCGGCCGCCCACGCCGCACCCCGCCGGTACAGCTCCAGGGAGACATCCCGGCACTTCTCGGCCATCTCCTTGCCCAGGATGTCGACCGCCCGTTGGTAGGTGATGTTCTCGTCGTGGCTGCCGAGCTCGGCCTTGGTCGACGGGGTGAACATGGGTTCGGGCAACCGATCCGACTCCTGCAGGCCGGCCGGCACGGGCATGCCGTGCACCGTGCCCTCCTTGCGGTATTCCTTCCAGCCCGACCCGCTGAGGTACCCGCGGACGATGCATTCCACCGGCAGCATCTCGGCCCGGCGGCACAGCATCGTCCGTCCGGCCAGGTCGCGCTGCTGCGCCTCGGGAGGCATGTCGGCCAGATCCGTCGAGAGCAGGTGGCTGCCGGCCACGTCGGACAACTGGTCCAACCAGAAGTCGGTCATCGCGGTGAGCACCCGGCCCTTGCCGGGGATCGGCTCGTTCATCACGACGTCGAAGGCCGACATGCGGTCGGAGGTCACCATCAGCAGGCGGCCGTCGCCTGCGTCGTAGATGTCGCGGACCTTGCCGGAATAGATGTGGGGGAGTTCCACCGGAGTAGCCATGCCCTGAAGCTAACCGCGGCGCCGAGCCAATCGCTCAGGCCGGGACGAACTCCTCCGATGGCAGTGACGTGCGTGTGTGGAGCACCCATCGATGGGCACTGGCTTGGGGAACACCGATCCTGGCTGCGGGATTGTTCCTGACGCGCGCCGGCGGTGTCTGGCCCCAGGGGTCGGCCCTCACCACCGCTGCGCCCCCGTCCACGGTGACCGCAGCCGCCACGGGCCCGGCCGGCGGGCTACGGCCCGGACCGCCTCGGAGGGTGGCACCGGCACCGAAGCCGGCCGGCGCGCCCACCACACTCCCCACCGCGGCGCCGCCGACCTCTGCACCTCCGGTCTCGGCCGCACCGGCACCCACCACGCCGGCGCCGACCACGACCACCGTCCCGTCGGGACGGGTCCCCGACAGCGCCACTTGTTCTGCCAGCGAGGCGGCATCGCCACCGGCACCGTCGAACGCGGCCACGGCGGCGGGTGAGGTGGCCGGACGGCTCACC
>JANMIX010000065.1:0-3620 GCA_031376015.1 Acidimicrobiia bacterium
GACGTGGCGGCCCGCACCAAGGCCGACCCACGCGTGCGCGATCTCGAAGCGCGCATGGCCGAGAGCACCGATCAGGATCGGGCCGCGCTACGGGCCGAGTTGGCGACCGTGCTCGAGACGGTGCGGCTCGAGAAGCTGGGCGAGGTGGGTGCCGAGTTCGACGCCGTCCACTCGGTGGAGCGGGCCCTCGCCGTGGGCTCGGTACACCGCATCATCGCCGCGGCCGATCTGCGCCCCGCGCTGGTGGCCGCCGTCGAACGAGGGATGGCCGCGTTCGCCTGAAGCGGCGACGCCGCTGGGCTCGACGTCAGCCGAGCCCGGTGACCGCCGCTCAGTGGCCCGCGGCCCTCACTGTTCGGACATGATCGATTCGAACTCGGCGACCACGTCGCGCAGGGCGTCGCCCTCTGCCTCGACCACGACATTGCGCAGCCCACCGGTGAAGGCGAACGGAGCCATGTAGTCGCTGCCGATCGCCGGGCCCTGTTCCCACCCGCAGGTGACCCCGTTGTTGCAGAGGGTGTAGCGGGTGAGGGTGGCGTGCGGGATGCGGCCGTGGCCGGCGTCGACACCGTCGATGGTGACGTACCCGTCGCCCCGGAAATCCCCCTTGGTCTCGTAGCGGAATCCGAGGACGTGATCGCCGGCCGGCACCGGCATCGACGAGGAGATGACGGTGAGATCCCGTCCCAGGAAATTGGCGAGGTAGCGCAGGTGCCCCTCGTGGACCTGCAGCGACCATCCACCGAGCACGGTGCCCATGGCCAGCAGCACTCCCTCGCCGCCGCCTTCGGGGATGTGCACCTCGGCGGTGATCCGGTGGGGTCGGTTGCGGACGTTGAGCGCGTTGCTCTCCGGGACGATCGAGGGACGGGCCCAGTAGACGTAGCGGTTGCGGTCGGCGTGCGGCCGGCGGGGGTACAGGATGGCCTCCAGTGCCCGGTTGTCGAGGGGCAGTACCTGGTACTTGCGTGCCTCCTCCCACCACTTCGCCTTCATGGCCTCGAGCTGCTCGGGCTCTGCTTCGGCCAGGTCGTGGCACTCACTGAGGTCCTCGGCCACGTGGTACAGCTCCCAGCGGTCCTCGTCGAAGGGGAGGTCGGGGTCGATGCCGTCGTTGTAGAGCGGGCCCATCGGCTTGAAGGTCACGGCCTTCCAGCCGTCGTGCACGATGGCGCGGCTCCCCATCATCTCGAAGTACTGGGTGGTATGGCGTCCCGGCTCGGCGTGGGCGCCCGGCTTCAGCAGGTAGGCGAAGCTGGTGCCCTCGATGGGGTTCTGTTCGATCCCCTCGATCGACTCGGGGGCCTCGACGGCGGTGAGTTCGAGGACGGTCGGCAGGACGTCGATGACATGCACGAACTGGGTGCGGATCTCCCCGCGTGCCTCGATGCGGGCGGGCCAGGACACGATGCAGGGATCGGCGATGCCGCCTTCGTGCACCTCTCGCTTCCAGCGCTTGAACGGGGTGTTGCCCGCCATCGTCCAGCCCCACGGGTAGTTGTTGTGGGTGCGGGCGGTGCCGATCTCGTCGATGCGCTGGCGCAGTTCCTGAGCCGAAGCGGCGGCCACGTTCCACACGCGGGCATCGTTGATCGAGCCGTTCACCCCACCCTCGGAGCTGGCCCCGTTGTCGGACAGCAACACCACCAGCGTGTCGTCGCGCTCGCCGAGGTCGTCGAGGAAGCCGAGGACCCGTCCGATCTGGGCGTCGGCGTGGGTCAGGAACCCGGCGAAGCACTCCTGGAAGCGGGCGGACACCTTCTGGTCCTCGGGATCCATGTCGGCCCAGGCCGGCACCCACGGCGGACGGGGTGACAACTCAGTGGTGGCGGGGAGGAGGCCCATGGCCTGCTGGCGGGCGAAGGTCCGCTCCCGCCAGATATCGAAACCCTCGTCGAAATGGCCCCGGTAGCGCTCGATGTACTCCGCCGGCGCATGGTGCGGGCTGTGACAGGCGCCGGTGGCGAAGTAGAGCAGGAAGGGCGCCTCGGGATCGACCGAGCGCAGTTCGCCGAGGTAGCGGATGGCGCGGTCGGCCAGGTCCTCGGTGAGGTGGTAGCCGTCCTCGGGGGACCGGGGCGGGGCGACCATGTGGTTGTCCTGATAGAGCGTGGGGACGAACTGATGGGTCTCGCCGCCGTGGAAGCCGTACCAACGCTGGAAGCCGCGACCGATGGGCCACGATCCGCGCGGCGCGGCCATGTGGATCTCATCTTCAGGAGTGAGGTGCCACTTGCCCACCGCCTGGGGCACATAGCCGGCCGTGGCGAGGATCTCCGGGAGAAAGCCGTTGTGGCGGGGGATGATCCCGTTGTAGCCGGGGTAACCCACCGCCAGATCGGCGACACGGCCCATGCCGTTGGAATGGTGGTTCCGGCCGGTGAGCAGGCACGCCCGGGTGGGCGAGCACAGCGCCGTCGTGTGGAAGTTCGACAGCCGCACCCCCGTCGCCGCCAGCGCGTCGATGTTGGGTGTGTCGATGTCGGAGCCATAGCAACCCAACTGGGCGAAGCCGACGTCGTCGAGGACGATCACCACGACGTTCGGTGCACCCGGCGGGGGAATGGGATCGGGCGGCCACCAGGGCGTGGATTCGCGCCAGGTCGGGCCGATGACTCCGTCGAATCGCTGCGTGGGCATGGGGCGAGTATTGCCAACCGGCGGTTCCGGTGCCGCTACCGTCGCCCTCGGTGGCAGCCGACGACGCAGTGATCCTCCACGCCGCGGGCCGGGAGGTCCGCCTCTCGCACCCGGGCAAGGTGATGTTCCCCGAGCGAGGCGAGACCAAGGCCGACCTGGCTGCGTACTACCAGGTGGTCGAGGGGCCGTTGATGGCGGCCATGGGTGGACGTCCCGTACTGCTGCAACGTTTCCCTGACGGGGCCACCGGCAAGTCGTTCTTCCAGAAGCGCGTGCCCGAGAGCCGACCCGACTGGCTCACCACCACCGAGGTGTCCACCCCCAACGGCACCACCTCCCAGGCGTTGGTGGCGGCTGATCTGGCCCACGTGCTGTGGGCGGTCAACATGGGCTGTCTCGGCTTTCACGTGTGGCCGTCGCGGGCCGCGGATCCGGAGCACGCCGACGAACTGCGGATCGATCTCGATCCCGGCCCCGGGGTGACGTACCCGATGGTGCGCGAGACCGCCACCGAGGTGAAGGCGCTCTTCGAGGAGTTGGGCGTGCGGGCACTGCCCAAGACCACCGGCAACCGCGGCATCCACGTCTACGCCCGGCTTCAGCCCCGGTGGACCTCGATCGAGGTGCGGGCCGCCGCCGTGGCCGTTGCCCGCGAGCTGGAACGGCGCCGTCCCGAGTTGATCACCGCGGCGTGGTGGAAGGAGGAGCGCGGCGAGCGGGTGTTCATCGACTTCAACCAGAACGCGCCCCACAAGACCATCTTCGGCGCCTGGTCGGTGCGGGCGCGTCCCGGTGCACAGGTGTCCACCCCGTTCGCCTGGGAGGAGTTGGCGTCCATCGACCCCCAGACCCTCACCATGGCGAACGTTCCGGCCCGGGTGGCGGCGCAGGGCGATCCGTGGGCGGTGATGGACGCCGAGCCTGCCGACCTGACCCCGGTGCTGGCGCTGCACGAACGCGACCGCGCCGCCGGCCTG
>JANMIX010000096.1:0-4038 GCA_031376015.1 Acidimicrobiia bacterium
CAGATATTCTGGCTTGTCCATGGTATTCATCCAGATCAGGGCAATGCCAGTCATCCACAAAATAACAAGCCCCCAGGTTACGACACGGGACAGGACTTCCGTTTGGTGAATTGTAAAGGCACTCACAGGACGCAAAATACCACGCGTGAAAATTGTCAGGTCGAGCAAGATCGCTCCACCAAAACCCATGACAAGGCCGAACAGATGAAAAATCTTGATAAATGTAATGATATGCATTGGCACTCCAGATGTAATTTTCCGACGAGGCTTCAAGAGCCCCGTCATGTGTTGCGCCATCCCGTTCTCACCCAATTCATATTGCAAGTTTGATCGTTTGAAGATCACCAACAATTTTCATTGGATTCTGCGCACTGTTCGAAACAGCTGCGAAGAAATGTGTGATTGGGCGCGCAATGTGGTCATGATTGGAAAATTCAAAGGCAGTGGCATATTATTTGAAACGGGTTGAGCCGGGTTGATGCATTTAACTTGACGTGGTGTTTTGCGCTCATAATGCCGTCGATGACAGCGGCGATGTTGCGCAATGCTGTCAGATACCGACAGTCTCCGCTGCGGCACTTGAAATCAAATGGACACATTTGTCAGGTAACTGTCAGCAACACTGCCTTTGCGGTGATGGTTTTTGCAAGAAAGACTATTCAGCTGCCATTCTCTGCCCGGCCAATTCAAACTTCTTGAAATTCTCCGCAAACAACCCAACCAGTTTTTCTGCCGCCACATCATAAGCTGACGCATCAGCCCAACAGGCGCGCGGGTTCAGCAGGTTTGCTTCGACACCCTGAACGGCAACCGGAACCGCAAAACCGAAATTCTCGTCACGGCGCATTTCTAGATTTTCCAGCGCACCCGCCAAGGCCGCATTCACCAGCGCTCTGGTCACAGCCAGGGGGAAGCGCTTGCCCACCCCATAGGCACCACCAGTCCAGCCGGTGTTCACGAGGTAACACGGTACTTTGCTGTTGCGCATACGCTCTGCCAACATTTCTCCGTATACGGAAGGATGTCTTGGCAAAAAGGGTGCGCCGAAACATGCCGAGAAAGTGGCCTGTGGTTCGATGACGCCGCGTTCAGTGCCTGTTCGTGCCGCTCGGAGGTCGAGATCGCCGTCAGATTGAAGGGCCAGAAGAGGGCGATCCTCAGCCGGGCTCGGGTCACCGCATCGCATCGGTGGCTCGGGTGCTTCGGCGCGCTGGCCATCGCCGTCACCGCTCCCCGCTGGCGCCTGTCGGGCGTGGCGTGGCGTCTCTCGGTACCCGGCGTTCCCCACGATGGCGTGCGACCCTTCACGGCCATCGTGTTCCTGGTGGGGGTGGCGCTGCTGTCGATGGGCTGGATCGGGCTCATGGCCGCCGTGGAGCAGACCCGCGACAACCCTCGTCAGAAGATGAGGACGGTGCTGCTGGCCTGTGCCTTCTGGTTCGTGCCGGTGCTGTTGGGCCCTCCCCTGCTGTCCTCTGACGTGTACAGCTACGGCGCCGAGGGCGAGATGGTCACCCAGGGGCTGGACCCCACCTCCGGGGCCATGGCCGATCTGGTGCAAGGCCCCTTCGTCGCCCGCACCGACCCCATCTGGCGACTCTCCGCCGGTAACGGCTACGGGCCGGTGTTCATGGGCACCGCCGCCGCGCTGGTGACCGTGTCGGGGCATGACCCCGACCTGTCGGTGTGGCTGTTCAAGCTGCTGGCGCTGACCGGGGTGGCGCTGGCCGGTTGGGGCATCACCCGGCTCGCCCGCCAGCACGGGGTGGATCCCGCCCTGGCCGTGGCCTTCGGGATCGCCAACCCGATTGTGGTGCTCCACGTCGTCGGCGGTGCCCACAACGACGGGATGCTCATGGGACTCCTCTGCGCGGGCGCGGCGCTGGCCGGCGCGGGACGATGGCGCTGGGGCGTCACCCTCATGGCGATGGGGGCCGCGGTGAAGCTTCCCGGCGCCGCCGCCATCGTGCTGCTCGCGTGGTGCCGCCCACCGCTGGCGGCGGCGATCAAGGAACGGATCCGCTCGGTGGCCATGGCGCTAGCGGGCTCCTTCGCGGTGATCTTGGTCTGGTGCCTGGTCGTGGGTATCGGTTTCGGGTGGGTCGGAGCGATGCGCAACGCCGGCACAACGAAGGGCACCCTGGCCGTGACCACCCAGATCGGCTTCGTGGTCACGGACCTGCTGCGGGGAGCTGGGTGGGACACCAATTCGGATCTGTGGATCGGGATCTTCCGCCTCCTCGGCTTGGCCCTGGCCGGGGTCGCGTGCGTGATCCTGCTGCACCGCTCGCCCCAGATCGGGGCCGTGCGGGCGACGGCCCTGGCGCTGCTGGCCGTGGTGCTGTGCGGCCCCGTCGTGTGGCCCTGGTACCTGGGGCCGGCGCTGGCACTGCTGGGCACGGTCGACGTGGGGCGATGGCGAGCCAGCGCCATCGTGCTGACCTGCGCCCTGTCGGCCGAGGTCTTCCCCACCGGGGTCAACAGCCGGCCGGTGGGCGAGAGTTCCCACCTCCTGAGCCTGTTGTTCATCGTCGCCATCGGTGCCGGCGCCTACTGGGCGCCCCGCATCGTGGACTGGTGGCTGGCGGGGCACTCCGAGCCCGCCGGAGTGGACTGACCCCGACTCGTGACACCGCCCGCTGTTCCCGAGCGCGCCGACCTGACGCGCCGATCCCAGCGTGTGGCCGCGGCCCTGCTCCGCGGCGTCCTGCGCGGCTATGACGCGCTGAAAGCCCGACTGCTCGTCGACGTCACCGCTCCAGGCGACGACCCGTTCTACCGCCAGCCCGACGACCTGAAAAGGTTCGAGCCCGGCGAGATCATCGACCACCGACCGGTGGACATCCGCCTGTTCCGTCGCCGGCTCGACATCGAGGCGTGGCATCTGAAGTTCCGCACTACCACCTCGGACGGAACGCCGGCCGCAGGCATCGCAACGGTGATGCTCCCGCGTCGCCGGGCCCATGGTTCGAGACGCCCGTTGCTCGCCTACCAGCCCGCCATCGACAGTCTCGGTCCAACCGGAGATCCGTCCTACACGCTCCGACACGGCGACCACTTGGAACTGCCCGCCATGCTCCTTGCCCTCCGGCGCGGGTGGGTGGTCGTCGCAGTCGATTGGACGGGGCCGCAACACTCGTTCGTCGACCTGGCGCTGGCGGCGCGCTTCGTCCTCGACGGGATCCGCGCCTGCCTCCGGTTCGAGCCGGCCGGCCTCGACGCCATCACACCCGTCGGCCTCTGGGGCTACTCCGGCGGTGCGCTGGCGACCTTGTTCGCCGCCGAGCAGCATCCCCGTTACGCACCGGAGCTGCACATCGTGGGCGCAGCCGCCGGTGGCGGTGGCGTCGACGTCACGACCTCGCCGGAGATGTTCGAGGCGGGCAACCTGCTCAGCGGCATTCCCTTCGGGGCCTGCATCGCCGCCAGCCGCACGTTCCCCGACTTCGACCTCGAAGGACACCTCACGCCCTACGGGCGCGCCTTGGTCGCCTCGGCCCAGGAGATGACGATGGAACAGCTCGCCATGAACTTCGCGTTCCTCCGCATGAGCAGCATCCTGACCGCACCGACGATCTCCGACGTTCCGGGAACACGCGCCTGCTTCGAGGCGACAAGGTGCGGGCAGGCAACTCCGGCGACGGCGATGTTCCTCTACCACGCGGTCCACGACCAGGCGACGGAGATCGCCGATGTCGACACGCTCGTCGCGAACTACAAGGGCGCTGGAGTCGACGTCACCTACCGTCGCTACCGGCTCGGCGAGCACATCATCGTGATGGTCCGAGCCCTGCCGGCCGCCCTGCGGTTCCTGGCGCAGCGGTTCGGCTCGCTCGTCCCCGTCACCGGCTGACCCCGTTCAGGTGCGGCAGAGGTACTCGCTCATCGTCATGTTGCGGAGGCGGCCGAGGTCGAGGCAGGCGTTGACCGATTCGAGCATCCGCTCGATGTTGGCGCTGAGCACGGCCCGGTCGTCGCCGGCGTTGAAGAACAGCATGGGGTCGGCCACGTGCTGGACCGAGGGCCAGGCCTCCTCCA
>JANMIX010000121.1:0-3842 GCA_031376015.1 Acidimicrobiia bacterium
CGACGAGTTCGCCCGTCAGGTGACCGTCAACCTGTCGGGGGTGCAGCGACTCCTGCATGCCGTGCTGCCGGGGATGGTGCAGCGCCAGCGGGGCGACGTCGTCTTCGTCGGCTCCGATGTGGTGCAGCACCCGCGGCCCTCGATGGTGTCCTACGTGTCGTCCAAGGCGGGCCTCGACGGGCTGGCCCTGGCCCTGATGCTGGAACTCGAGGGCACTGGGGTACGGGCCTCGGTGGTGGCGCCCGGGCCCACCACCACCAACATGGGCGACGGCTGGGACGTCGAACGGCTCGGGCCCCTGCTGGAGCAGTGGACCCGCTTCGGGCTCATGCGCCACCACGGCTACCTTGCCCCCGACGACGTGGCCACCGCCGTTGTCGTGGCCGCCACGGCACGGCGCGGGATGCACCTGCGCTACATCGAGGTGGTACCTGAGAGTCCCGCCGCCGAGCCCTGACCATCACCCCACTCGCATCGGAGCGACACGTGCCCGAAGATGACGACACAGCGGCCCTCGACCGCCGCCAGCGTGGCCTCGAAGCCATGCGGCAGGCCTATGGCTGGGACGACCTGGTGGACAGCCCCGGCGAGTTCTTCGGCATCACCGTCGAACATCTCTTCGCCGACATCTGGACCCGCGAAGGACTGTCGGCTCGGGACCGGCGCCTGCTGATCATCGGTGTGGCCGCCGGCCTCGGCGAACTCGACGTGTGCGGGCTGCAGATGGAAACGGCGCTCAAGCTCGACCAACTCGACGCCGAGGCGCTGCGCGAGGTCGTGATCTTCCTGACCCACTACGTGGGCTGGCCCCGGGGTGCGAAGCTCAACACGCTGGTGGAGACCGCGCTGGCCAAGCAGGACAAGCACAAGGAGCACTGACCGATGCGATGGACCGTCCCGTTCCCCATGTTCCCGCCCGCGCACCTTCTGGCGCTGGCCCCTGCGGCCGAGGATGCCGGTTTCGACGCCATTGCCATGCCCGACTCGGTGTGGTTCCCCGAGAAGGTCACCGGTGAGTACCCCTATTCGCCCGACGGTTCGCGCTTCTGGGAGGCCGACACCCCCTTCGTCGATCCCTTCATCGGGATCGCGGCCATGGCCGCGCTCACCTCGCGCATCGGCTTCTACACCAACGTGGTGAAGCTGCCGATCCGTAACCCGTTGCTCGTCGCCAAGCAGGTGTCCTCGATGGCCTGCCTTTCGAACAACCGATTCGCGCTGGGTGTCGGCGTGTCCTGGATGCCCGAGGAGTTCCGCTGGACGAACACCGACAAGAAGACCCGCGGGGCCCGCACCGACGAGATGATCCAGATCATCAAGTTGGTGTGCGCCGGGAACGGCCCCGAATGGGTCGAGTTCCACGGCGCGCACTACGACTTCGACAAGCTCATCATCAGCCCCGCCCCCGACGCCCCGGTGCCGATCTACGTGGGCGGCCACGCCGAACCGTCCCTGCGCCGGGCCGCGACCCTCGGCGACGGGTGGGTGTCGGCCAACTCCAACATCGAGGAACTGGCCGGGCACGTCGCCACGCTGCACCGCCTACGCCACGACGCAGGCCGTGCCGATGAAACCTTCACCATCTCCGTGCTGGCCATGGACGCCTGGGATCTCGACAGCTACCGCCGTCTCGGCGACCTGGGCGTCACCGACATCCAGGTGGTCCCGTGGTTCATGTACGGCGGCGACCCCAACGCGCTGGAGACCCAACGCGATTCGTTCTACCGGTTCGCCGACGACGTCATCGCCAAGTACTGACCTGCGCCCAGCGCACTGGCCCAAGGAGCCCGCCCATGACCCCCGAGGACCTCGTCGAGATCCACGCCATCGAGCAACTGAAGTACCGCTACGTGCGGTTCCTCGACCTGAAGGAATGGGACGAGATCGAACGCCTCTTCGTGCCCGACGCCACCGCCAGCTATGGCGGGGGCGCCTACACCTACGCCGATCGAGCGGGAATCATGGCCTTCCTGCGCGAGTCGATGGCGTCGACCGCCATGCTCACCAGCCACAAGGTGCACCACCCCGAGATCGAGTTGACGGGCCCCGACACGGCCACGGGCATCTGGGCGTTGGAGGACGTGGTAGTGCACGGCGACTACGGCATCACGATTCAGGGAGCCGCCTTCTACAACGACCGCTACGTGAAGGTCGACGGCGACTGGCGCATCGCCCACACCGGCTACAAGCGGGTCTATGAGGAACTGTTCCCCCGGGCCTCCATCGAGGGTCTCCAACTCACCGCCCAGTGGTGGGCCACCGAGGGCCGCTCCACGTTGGGCTGAGACCGGGGGCCTAGGGCGTGGTCGTCGGCGCCGTGGCAACCCAGGGGCGGCCGGTGGCGAAGTGGAAGTCGATGGCGTCGAGCACGCCGATGCCGGCGTTGGCGCCCGCCCGGGTTCCCAACAAGTTCGGGTGGACCGGGTATGACGGTGGCACCAGCACAGCGCCGTTGACCCAGGCCTGCCCGGGGGGTGCGCAGGCGTCATGGGTGATGCTGGGGGAGTACCAGTCCACGTAGTGGGCGCCGTTGGCTGCGGCCGCGGCCCGGATGGTGTGGTTCAGGTCCTTCTCCACGCCCCTCAGGTACGCCGCGTCGGTGGGCAGCACCGGGATGTACGGGTAGCACCCATCGGTGTATTCCGGCAGCAGATCGGGATAGCCATACACGAGCACCTCGGCGTCAGGCGCCAGTTGGTGGATCTGGGCGATCAGGGCATCGAGCCGCGGACGCAACAGACCCAGGCGGTGCTGGATGATGTCGCCCTGGATGCTGGGGTCGGTCGCACCGTCGCGGTTCTCGTAGTGCACCCGGCACGGCGTGCCACCCAGGGCTTCGGGTGGTTGGACGCAGTAGTCGGTCAACTCGCCGAACCCGACGTCGTTGCCGCCGATGCCGAGGCTCACCAGGGTCACGTGGCCGTTCATGGCGGCCGCCATCTTGAAGGCGTCGAACTGCGGCGGGTTGGTGGCCCCGTCGGGCAGGCCGGGTTGGGGTGCCGTCATGTTCTCGGTCTCGGCACTACCGCAGGAGATGTCGATGAAGCCAGGGTGGTACGCGTACTGCGGAAGTTCGACGTTCGCCGGGTCGAACACGCCCAGGTGTTGGGCCAGCAGGTGCGGGTAGTTCTGATCGCTCTTGCCGCATCCGTAAGGGTTGTCCTTGCTGCCCCACTGACCGACGGGCCGGGAGATGAGCGGGGCGGAGGTATAGGAGTCGCCCAACGCGACATAGGTCGGCACCGGCGTGGGGGACGCCTTGGCAGCGGGAGCCAGCACCGCCAGGGCCAAGGCGCAGGCGGTGACACAGCGGGAAGCGATCTTCACAAAAGACACATTCGCCGCGGTCGCGAGGGATTCCTCCCGGCGATACAACAACTGACACGCGTGTCAGTTGTTGTGGCAGACTCGGCCGATGGTGACCCTGCTGCCGGATCCGGAGCCGAGGCCCCGCCACTTCACGATCATCTCGGTGGATGACCACCTCATCGAGCCCCGGCATCTGTTCGAAGGCCGGGTGCCCGCCGCGCTGGCTGATCGGGCCCCCAGGGTGGTCACCTTCGAGAACGGCACCGAGGCGTGGGAGTTCGAGGGCGGCCTCTACCCGCAGGTCGGGCTGAACGCGGTGGCCGGGCGTCCCAAGGACGAATGGACGCTGGACCCGACCCGTTTCGACGAGATGCGCCCCGGCTGCTGGGATCCCAAGGCCCGCCTGGCCGACATGGACCTCGACGGGGTGTGGGCGTCGCTGTGCTTCCCCTCCCTCATCGCCGGCTTCGCCGGCACCGTCTTCGCCCGGGCCCAGGACCCCGAACTGGGCCTGGCCTGCGTGCGGGCCTGGA
>JANMIX010000133.1:0-2101 GCA_031376015.1 Acidimicrobiia bacterium
CCCGGCGGACCGACCCGGTGCGGAAAAGCGGGTCCGCCGCCCGCTCGGCCACCATGGCGGCGACGCCGGCGGCGTCGAGGTCGAGGTCGTGACCCCGCACGAGCAGGTGCAGACCCGCCGAGTCGCGGCCCCGCACCTCGAGGCGATCGAGCGCCGACAACGCCACCTGCACCGACCACATCGCCTCGATGGCGGCCTCACCCGCCCCATGGCCGGCCAGGTCGGCGACCGCCCGCGCCGTGCGTAGGCGGTCCCGCACGATGGCCCACTGGCCGTCCTTCACCGCAACCAGCGCGGCGTTCGTCGCTTCCAGCAACCCTGCCCTGCCACCGGCGCCCTCGCGGTCGAGGAGCAACTCGATGCGCGTCACCTCTTCGCCGAGCCGGGCGATCCGGGCCTCGATCTCGGGCGCCAGCAACGGGTTCGTCAGCAGGCAGCGAACGCCTGGAACACCCCGCAGCAGCAGGTCGACCTGGGCCAGCCGATCGCCGATGTGCCCCAGCGACGGGGCCAGATCGGGATCGCCCACCCCGACCCCCTGCAGGGGTACGTGCAGGTCAGCGAGAAGCTCGAGGAGGTCGACCGGAGTCGGCGTCTCTCGGGTGGGATGCCGGCGGACGACGGCGATGATGCCGCACATTGGGCCTCAGCCTACCGATGCCCGCAGCGGCGGCCTCGGGCCGGGTCGCCCTGCGGTCGGGGGATCATGCCGGCGAGGCCTCGGCCACGGCGGCGGCGACACGGCCGGCGATCTGGGCGGCGAGCTCCTCGGTGGGCGCCTCGACCATCACCCGCACCACCGATTCGGTGCCGCTCGAACGCAGCAGGATCCGGCCCGTGGCACCCAACTCGACCTCGGCGGCGTGGACCGCCTCGGTGGCCAGGCCGCTGACGTCCATCCCCCGAGTGGCGACGGGCACATTGCGTAGGACCTGGGGTAACCGCGTCATGACCGACGCCAGCTCAGCCAGCGGACGGCCGCTGCGCCTCATCACGTCGGCAATCTGGACGCCGGTGAGCACACCGTCGCCGGTGGTGGCCAGGTCGCGGAAGATGACGTGCCCCGACTGTTCACCACCCAACGACAGGGACCGCTCGTCGAGGGCGTCAAGGACGTACCGATCGCCCACGGCGGTCTCCACGACTTCGATCCCCTGCGAGGACATGGCCAGCCGGAAGCCCAGGTTGGTCATGACAGTGACCACCACGGCATCGCCCCGCAGCGAGCCCCGCTGGTGGCGGTCGAGCGCGCACATGGCAATGATCTGATCGCCGTCGACCAACTGGCCGGCCGCGTCCACCGCCAGCACACGGTCGGCGTCGCCGTCGAACGCCAGGCCCAGTTGGGCCCCGGCGGCGACGACCGCCGCCTGCAGGTCCGCCGGGTAGGTCGAACCACAGGCGTCGTTGATGTTGGTGCCATCGGGGCGGGCGTGCAGCACCTCTACCTGCGCGCCCAACCGCTCGAACACATCCGGCCCCAGAACGCTGGCGGCACCGTTGGCGCAATCGAGCACGACGTGCAGACCGCTCAGGTGGCGTCCCTCGAGCGAGGCGATCACCGCCTCGGCCCAGTCGATGCCCACCTCCGGGGCCGGACGCACATCGCCCACCGCCGCGCCGGTGGGCCCGGAGACGACCGCGGAGCCCTGCAGCAGGGCGTCCCAGTGCGCCTCCACGCCCGCCTCGATGTCGTCGGGCAGCTTGCGCCCGCCGGGGGCGAACAGCTTGATCCCGTTGTCGCCGAAGGGGTTGTGGGAGGCGGAGATCATGGCCCCGGCTGCGCCCGATGCCGCGGCCGCCGCCGCCACTGCCGGCGTGGGGACGATGCCGGCCAGACGCACGTCGACCCCTTCCGCCGCGAGCCCCGCCACCAGTGCCGCTTCCAGCAGCGCACCGGAACGGCGCGTGTCGCGACCTACGACGAAGGTCGATCCGCCCAGCGCACGGGCAGCGGCACGCCCGAGGGCGAGTGCCAGCTCGGGGGTGAGTTCCGCGTTGGCGACACCGCGGACACCGTCGGTGCCGAATCGCAGCGTCACCGGCGAGAACTCAGCGCTTGGAGTACTGCGGGGCCTTGCGGGCCTTCTTGAGGCCGTAC
>JANMIX010000139.1:0-6857 GCA_031376015.1 Acidimicrobiia bacterium
ACACGGGGATCAACCCGGAACGCCTTCTCGACTCGCGGCCATCGGGCGTCACGATCGATCACCAGTACCAGGCCGGCGGTGCCATCGCCGCGGGCTTCCCCCGGACGGTGCAGATAACCAGCCGGCCCAACATCCCCGCCAGCATCGGCGCCGTCGCCCTCAACGTCACGGTCACCGCACCGACGGCCGCCGGCTACCTCAAGGTGTATCCCGACCTCACCACCGCCCCCAACGCCAGCAGCCTCAACTTCGCGGCCGGCCAGACCATCGCCAACGCCGTCATCGCCAAGGTGGGCACGAACGGCAAGCTCAAGTTCGCCCTGGGCGCCGGGAGCGCGCACTGGATCGTCGACGCCGTGGGCTACTTCGCCCCCAGTGGGGAATACACCGCCGTCAACCCGACCCGGGTGATGGACACCCGCAGCAACGGCAGCACCTTCGACAACCTCTACAAGAACACGGGCGCCTTCACCGCCGGCCAGTCGCGCGACATCCCCATCTCGGGCCGCGGTGTGCCCGGGGAGCCCGCCACTCCGGGCTACGCCGTGCTCAACATGACCGCGGTGGCCCCGACAGCGGTCGGATACCTCTCGGTCCACCCGCAGGGCACGACCCGGCCGCTGGCCAGCAACGTCAACTTCCGGCCAGGCATCACCATCCCCAACCTGGTCGTGGTCCCGCTCTCCGCGGGGGCCATCACCGTTTTCAACAGCGCCGGCAGTACCGAGATCATCCTCGACGTGGTCGGCTACCTGCCCGCCACCACGCCCGCGGCCCGCAGCCTGGCGTTGGGTGTCCAGGGCGGCACGCCCGATCAGGGCCGCACCTGCGTCTCACTCACCACCGGCAACGTGGAGTGCTGGGGCTACGCCACCCCCGTGGGTGCCCACGTGAGCACCACCGCACCGACCCTGGTGCCGAACTTCAATGACATCACCGCTGTCTCGCTGGGCGCCAGCTTCGCCTGCGCCCTACGGGTCTCGGGTCCGGTCGTCTGCATCGGTAGCGACAACACCGGCCAGTTGGGCGACGGGGCCACGCTCCCCGGCGCCGCGCATTGGAACCCGACCACCGCCACCCCGGTCGTGGGGATCACCACGGCCTCCCAGATTGCGGCCGGGCGCGACCATGCCTGTGCCCTGCTCCGGGGCGGCACCGTCCAGTGCTGGGGGGCAGGAAGCCTCGGACAGTTGGGTAGCGGCAGCACCGCAACCTCGACCCCCCTGAGCGTGCCCGGCATCACCACCGCCACCCAGATCACTGCGGGGGCCGACCATACCTGCGCCCTGTTGGTCGGGGGCACCATCAAGTGCTGGGGCGACGACAGCACCGGCGAACTGGGCGACGGCGCCACCGACAGTAGCGGCGCCGGGCCGGTGGCCGTGTCCGGCATCACCACCGCCACCCAAGTGGCTGCCGGTGGCCTCAGCAACTCCCCTCTCACTGCCCACAGCTGTGCCCTTCTGGCCGACACGACGGTGCGCTGCTGGGGCGACGACACCAACGGTCAGCTCGGCGATGGCCTGACCACCACGCAGAACTCGCCAGTCACCGTCACGGGTCTCAGCGGCGTCACCTTCATCAGCGTTGGTGACCAGCACTCCTGTGCGGTGCTGGCCAGCTCCACCGAGTGCTTCGGCACCGGCGCCAACGGACGGTTGGGCACGGGGGGCTCGGGCAACGTGTCGCCGCCCTCGGGTGGCAGCGCGGTGAGCTCGCTCTCGGACGCTGTCCGCGTGGCTTCGGGCTTCCAGCACACCTGCGCCCTGCGCACCAACGGCCTCGTGTCGTGCTGGGGCAACAACGCCTCCGGCGAACTGGGCACGGTGCCCTTCGTCTCGACCGCAGCGCCCACCAGCGTCACGGACGCCAGTGGCGGCCTGGCCGCCGGGCTCGACACCTCATGCGCGCTGCGGAGCGGTGTCGTGAGCTGCTGGGGCGCGAACCTCAACGGCCAGCTCGGTAACGGGACGACCACCAACTCCATCTCGCCGGTGAACGCCACCGGCATCACCACTGCCACCGCCATCGCCGCCGGCGATACCCACACGTGTGCGCTGCTGAGCGACGCCACCGTGAAGTGCTGGGGCCACAATCAGGCAGGCCAGCTCGGCGATGGCACCACCACCGACCGCTCCTCGCCGGTCGTCGTGACCGGGCTCGCCAATGTCCTGAACCTCAGCGCCGGCATCGCCCACACGTGCGCGGTCATCAGCGACGGCACCGTGAAGTGCTGGGGCGACGACAGCAAGGGCCAGCTCGGCGACGGGGCCACCGACAGCACCGCCACCGGCCCGGTGACCGTCTCGGGCATCACCACCGCCACCATGGTGGATGCCGGCGGCGACCACACCTGCGCCTTGCTGACCGACGCGACCCTCCGATGCTGGGGCGAGAACAACCTCGGCCAGTTGGGCGACGGCACCTTCGTCGATGCCGACGCCCCGGTCACGGTCACGGGCATCTCCACCGCCATCCAGGTCGCCACCGGGCACGAGCATTCCTGTGCCCTCCTCACCGGCGGCACCGCGAAGTGCTGGGGATTCGACGGCGACAACCGCCTGGGCAACGGCGCCGACACCAACTCCGGGGTGGCGACGCCGGTCACTGTGACGGGCCTCTCGAACGCCACCGCCATCACCCTCGGCGACCGTCATTCCTGTTCGCTGCTGAGCGACAACACGATGTCGTGCTGGGGCGACAACGACGTCAGCCAACTGGGCGACGGCACGAACACCGATGTGTTGGTGCAGGTGATCCCCAGCGGGGTGTCCTCGGTGGCCGAGATCACCGCCGGCGGCAACCACATGTGCATCCGCCACACGAGTCAACTGGTCGAGTGCTGGGGCTACAACAACAGGGGCCAGGTGGGCTCCGGGGTGGTGGCCGTGAGCCTCACGCCCCTGGCCGTCACGATGGTCTGAATCTCGTGCGCCTCGACCCCGCCCGCATGACGGTGCGTCAGCGCACCGTGCTCGGGCGGGGTCTCCGCCGGGCCTACCGGTGGATCAGCCGGGTCGCCGCCGTCGGCCCCGATGACGACCTCGGCCGGCGCTTCGCTGCCTTCGGCGATGGCACCTTCCTGGGCTTCCCTCAGGGCTCGATCTTCAACGAGCACAAGATCCGCCTGGGTTCGGGCACCATGTTCGGCCCGGACGTCACCCTCACCGCCGGCATGGTGCCTGGCCAGGAGTTCGGATCCGACCCGGTGATCGAGATCGGCGACCGCGTGAACATCGGCCGGGGCAGTTTCATCGTCGCCCACTGCTCGATCGTCATCGGCGACGACGTCACCACCGGGCCCGGCATCTACATCACCGACCAGAACCACTCTTACGCCGACCCCGAGGTCCCCATCACGCTCCAGTGGCCCATCGACGACCCCGTGCGCGTCGGCTCGGGCTGCTGGCTCGGCACGGGATGTGTGATCCTCCCGGGCGCCAACATCGGCCGCAACGTCGTCGTCGCCGCCAACGCAGTGGTGGGGGGCGACGTTCCCGACAACTGCGTGGTGGCCGGTGCACCGGCCCGCATCGTGCGGCGGTACACCAACGGGCAGTGGGATCCGCCGCTGCGCCGGGCGCCGGGCACGCCACCCGCCAACTGGCCCGGGGTCAGTCGCTGAGGTCCAGCTCGGCCGACCTCCGTGGCTCTGCTCCGAACTCCGCTTCGTGATCGACAAGGCCGTCGAGCATGCGTAGCAACCGGTCCGACACGCCTTCGGCATCCACGGGCTTGACCATGTAGTCGTCAGCCCCTGCCTCGGTCGCTTCGGCGATCTGTTGGGCGTCGCCGAGGGCAGACACCATCATCACCGGAATGTCGTGGGTGGTCTCCGACTCACGAATGCGACGCAACGCGGTCATGCCATCGGTGGTGGGCATCATGATGTCGAGCAGCACCGCGTCGGGTTCGTACAGCTCTGCCATCGCAACGGCCTCGTCACCGTCGACGGCGGTGTGGACTTCCCACCCGTCCAGCTCGAGCACGGCCTTGAGGAGCCGCCGGATGCCCTCGTCGTCATCGACGATCAGCGCCTTCAGCCGCTGCTTCTCCCTGTGCCGCTCCAGATCGTCCAACACCCTCACCCCCACCCGGAGACTCGACGGCAAAGGCCCCACCGGCCGGCCATGACCGCCTCCAGTCCCGCACCGTACACTTCGGACAGCCGCGTTCCCAGGAGGGATTCCATGCCGTCCGATCGTTCACCGCACGCATTGCCCCAGTTCGCCTCTGTCGAGGACGAACGCCGTCACCGCAAGCAGCGCCTGGCCGCCGGGTTCCGGCTCTTCGGCGCCTTCGGGTTCGACGAGGGGGTTGCCGGCCACATCACGGCCCGTGACCCCGAACTACCCGATCACTTCTGGGTCAATCCGTTTGCCATGAACTTCAAGCAGATCAAGGTGAAGGACCTGCTGCTGGTCAACCACCACGGCGAGATCGTCGAAGGGAATTGGCCCGTCAATCAGGCCGCCTTCTGCATTCACTCCGCCATCCACGCCGCTCGTCCCGACGTGGTCGCGGCCGCGCACAGCCACTCCATCTACGGCAAGACGTTCTCCACGCTGGCCGAGCCCCTGCTCCCCCTCACCCAGGACGCCTGCTCGTTCTACGACGACCATGCCGTCTTCGACGACTACACGGGCGTGGTCCTCGACGCCGAGGAGGGCAAGCGGATCGCCCACGCCCTCGACGACAACAAGGCGGCCATCCTCGCCAACCACGGCTTGTTGACCGTCGGCCACTCGGTGGACGAGGCCGTGTGGTGGTTCATCACCATGGAGCGCTCCTGCCAAGCCCAGTTGATGGCGATGGCGGCGGGATCGCCCCGCGTGATCGACGACGAAACGGCCCGCCTCACCGCAGGCACGGTGGGCACCCACCTCGCGGGTTGGCTCTCGTTCCAGCCGCTCTATGACTGGATCGTCGAACTGCAACCCGACCTCCTCGAGGAGTGAGGCCCGCCGGCCGGGTTTGGTTACGGTGCACGGATGCGTTCTGACTGGCCCCTCAAGTTCGGCATCTTCCTGGCCCCCTTTCACCCCGTGGGTCAGAACCCCACCCTCGCCCTCGAGCGCGACCTCGATCTGATCGTCCATCTCGACAAGTTGGGCTTCGACGAGGCCTGGATCGGCGAGCATCACTCGGCCGGCTACGAGATCATCGCCAGCCCCGAGGTCTTCATCGCCACCGCCGCCGAGCGGACGCGACGCATCCGGCTGGGCACCGGGGTGTCCTCCTTGCCCTACCACCATCCCCTGCTGCTGGCCGACCGCATGGTGCTGCTCGATCACCTCACCAGGGGCCGGGTGATGCTGGGCTGCGGCCCCGGGTCGTTGCCCTCGGACGCGTTCATGATGGGCATCCCGGTGGCCGACCAGCGCGACCGCATGGAGGAGGGTCTCGAGGCCATCCTGGCGTTGCTGCGCAGCGACGAGCCGGTCACCATGAAGACCGACTGGTTCACCCTCGAGGGCGCCCGGCTGAACCTGCGGCCGTACTCGAACCCCCACTTCGAGGTGGCGGTGGCCAGCCAGGTCTCCCCCACCGGGGCCCGCGCCGCCGGTCGCTTCGGGGTCAGCATGCTCAGCCTGGGCGCCACCAACACCGCCGGCTTCGACATGCTGGCGTTCAACTGGGGCGTGGCCGAGCAGAAGGCAGCCGAGCACGGCACGACGATGGACCGGCGGGCCTGGCGGCTGGTGGGCCCCATGCACATCGCCGACACCAAGGAACAGGCCTATGAGGAGGTGCGCTACGGCTTGGCCGACTGGGTGTACTACTTCCAGAATGTGGCCGCCCTGCCCATCGCCCCTGACACGGACAACTTCGAGGCACTGGCCGATGCCATGAACGCATCCGGGCTGGCCGTGATCGGCACCCCCGACGACGCCGTCGCCCAACTCGAGCGCCTGTGGAAGCAGTCCGACGGCGGGTTCGGCACGTACTTGTGCATGGCCCACGACTGGGCCGATCCCGCGGCCACGCGACACTCATATGAGCTGCTGGCCCGGGATGTGTTCCCCGAGTTCCAGGGCTCGGCCGATGCACCGCGGGCCTCGATGGAATGGGCACGGGACAACCGGCCGAACTTCATCGGCGCCGCCGGGGACGCCATCATGGCTTCCTTCGCCAAGCACGAGGCCGAGAAGAACACCGCACCCGAGACCTGACCGTGCCTCCCGCCAACCCGCAGGACCGCAGCGCCGAGGACGCGGCCGGGCTGCTGTCGACCACCGATTCGTTGGGCATACCGCTGGCCACCGGTCAGCCCGCAGCCTTCATCGAGGCCCTCGGCGGCCGCGACGACTGGCAGGACCTCCGGATCTACGGCGCCCTGCTGGCGGTGCTCTCCTCGGTGTTCAACCATCCCAACGTCCATTACCTGAGCGGCTTCTTCGGCCCGCTGGAGCGGATGCTGCGCGATGCGGGCGCCAACGTGGGCTTCGCCCCCGCCGATTTCCGCAGGTTCACGCCCATGCTGGAAGCCACGGCCCCACGGGTGATGGCCACCGCGGCTGCCCCGCCCGACACGGAGGGATGGTGCAGCCTGTCGCTGCACGCCGGCGCCTCGGTGACCGAACTGCACCGCGCCGGTGGCGACCCGGCCCGGCTGCTGGTGGTGGAGGTCAGCGACGCCTTCCCCCGCACCCGGGGCCTGCCGCCGGCCCACCGCCATGCCCTGCACCTCTCCGAGATCGACGTGCTGGTGCGATCGGACCGGTCGCCCTACGCCTTCACCGATCCCGAGCCGACGGAGTTGGAGCGCGCCATCGCCAGCCACGCCGCCACCGTCGTGGCGGAGGGAGCCACGCTGCAGACCGGCATCGGGGCCATCCCCTCCGCCATCGCCAGCC
>JANMIX010000146.1:0-5637 GCA_031376015.1 Acidimicrobiia bacterium
CACCCCGTTGTGACGCTCGGCGCGGTCGGCCTTGGTGAGCATCGAATACGCCACCTCGCGGACCAGATCCGAACGGAAGCGCCAGATGCAGTCCTCCACCACGAGCACGTCCTTGTCCACCAGCCCGGCGACGGCGGCGGCGGTGTCGATGGACCGGCCGGCGTGGGCGTGCTCGCTCATGAGCTCGAGCGAGTTGACCGTCCCCCGCCGGCCCAGCACGGCGGCGTCCTCCAACACGCACCGTTCATCGGCGCTGAGCCCGTCGAGACGGGCGGCCACCAGACCCCGCAACGTGTGGGGCAACTCCTCAGCCGGGCGGGTCGTGCCCGGGTCGTTCAGGCTCGACTCGAGCACCAACGACACCAATTCCTCCAAGAAGAACGGGTTCCCGCCGCTGCGGTTGAGCAGCACCTCCCGGAGATCGGCGGCCAGGGGTTGGGGCACCATGGCGTCGAGGAGCTCACCGGCGGCCTCCCGGCTCAACGGATCGAGGTTGAGCACCAGTTGGTTGTGCCGTCCCAGTTTGGGTTGCCAGCGCTCGAGCAGCGAGTGGCGGGCGGTGCCGATGAGCACGAAGGGCAGGCCGGCGAGGCGGTCGAGCAGCGTGTCGGCCAGTTCGAGCACCACGAGGTCGGCCCAGTGCAGGTCGGAGAACAGCACCACGACGGGACGCTGGCGGGCGAAACCCTCGACCACCGACAGCAGCGAACGCACGACCTCTTCGCGTGCCCGTCCGGGATCGATCCCCCGCAAGGTGCCCTCATAACCCATGAGGTGCAGCAGCCCCTTGGTGACCCGTCCCACCTCGATCTCTGATTCGTCCGGCAAGGCCCACCGGGTCATTCCCGTGAGTCGCTCGGTGGCGACCTCCACCGAGGCATCCACGGCCAGCTCACACGAGGTTCGCAGCGCCTCGGCAACCGGCCACCAAACGTTCGCCTCGCCGTAGGGCACGCAACGGCCCTCGAGCACCGAGACACCGTGTTCGAGCTCGGCGTGGCAGGCCGCCTCCTCGGCCAGGCGGGTCTTGCCCATGCCCGCCTCGGCCATGACCAGCACGAGTTGGGCGCGCTGGCGGACGCAACCGTTGGTGATGGCGCCGCGCAGGATGCCCAGTTCATGGTCGCGCCCCACCATCGGGGTCAGGCCGCGGCCGGGCCGGGCGCCGGGGGGCAGCACCGCTTCCTCGGCGATCCAGGCGTCGACCGGTTCGCCCCGCCCCTTGGCGTGCACCAGCCCGAGATGTTCGTAGCGCACGGCGTGCCGGGTGGCGGCGTAGGTGGTGGGACCCACCACGATCTGGCCAGGGGCGGCGGCGGTCTGCAGCCGTTGGGCGATGTTCACCACGTCGCCCATGGCGGTGTAATCGCCGCCAGCGCGCAGGGCGCCCACCAACACCTCGCCCGTGTTGAGTCCGGTGCGCAACTGCAGACGACCACCTCCGGCCAGCCCCTCGGCCTGGGCCAGCGTGCGTTGCATGCGCAGCGCCGCTCGCACCGCCCGTTCGGCATCGTCCTCGTGCGCCGTGGGTGCGCCGAAGAGGGCGAGGATGCCGTCGCCCACGATCTTGTCGACCCGGCCACCGAACTCGGTGATGTCGGCCACCAGCCGCTCGAAACATCCGTCGATCAGGTGCTTCACCTGTTCGGGATCACGGCTCTCCGACAGGGCGGTGAACCCGACGAGATCGGCGAAGAGGACCGTGACGACACGGCGCTCGTCGTAGAGACGCTGCACGGGCGCGCCGCACGACGCGCAGAAGCGCGCACCTTCCCCAAGCGGTTGGCCACATGACGCGCACGTCATCGCTGGGAGTGTACGTGGGGTCACCGTTCGACCCTGCGTCCGAAATCCGGCAAACGGTGTGACTCCCGACACTTCGCGCCACGGCGGTCACCGGCGGGACGGCACCGGCGGCATCGGGGGAAGCAGGGTCCGCCGGCGCGTTGGTCAGCCGAAATAGAAGGCGACGGTCTGGGTCTTGACCTTGCCGTCGACGAAGAAGAACGAGTCGGTCCCGAACGGGATCGTCGGGGTCTTCCAGGTGATGTAGGCCGTGTCGCCCTCGACCACCTCGGCGGTCACCTCGAAGTCGGCGAACATGTCGGCCGGGATGGCGGCGAAACTGTCGCGCACGGCTTGCTTGCCCACGCTGGTGCCCAGGCTCGTGATCATCACCGCGTCGTCGGCATAGTCGGCGACGAGGCCGTCGATGTCGGCGGACTTGAGCATTGCGAAGTGGTCCTCGAGAAACTTCTTCAGATCAGACATGGCGAGGGACTCTAGGCGGTCTGGCGTAGGCGACCCCCCCCTCGGGATCACCCAGCGCATCAGTGCGCCTCCGGGCGGTCCTAGGCTCGGCGCCATGTCGCTCACCTCCGATGCTCCCAGCGCGCCCCCGGTGCCCGCCGGTGCGGCCGCCCACTGCGTGAACGCCACCAAGATGTACGGCCGTGACGACACCGAGGTCCGGGCCCTCGACGACGTCTCGGTGGCCTTCGGCCTCGGCCAGTTCAGCGCGATCATGGGCCCTTCGGGCTCGGGCAAGTCCACGCTCATGCACTGCATGGCGGGCCTCGATTCGCTCACCGCCGGCCACACCTATATCGGCGAGGTCGAACTCGGTTCGTTGAAGGACGCGGCGTTGACCCAGCTGCGGCGTGAGCGGGTCGGCTTCGTGTTTCAGTCCTTCAACCTGCTCCCCACCCTCAGCGCCCTGGAGAACATCACCCTCCCGATGGACCTGGCCGGCACGAAACCCGATCCCGAGTGGCTCGACAGCGTCATCGGCACCGTCGGGCTGGGCGATCGGCTGAAGCACCGACCCAGTGAGCTCTCCGGTGGTCAGCAGCAACGGGTCGCCGTGGCCCGTGCCCTGGCCAGCCGGCCGACCATCATCTTCGCCGACGAGCCGACGGGGAACCTCGACTCGCGCAGCGGGGCCGAGATCCTCGGCTTCATGCGCCGGGCGGTCACCGAGTTGGGCCAGACGATCGTGATGGTCACCCACGATCCTGTCGCCGCCGGCTACGCCGGCACGGCGCTGTTCCTGGCCGACGGCAAGATCGTCGACACCATGGACTCGCCCTCGGCCGAGCGGGTGCTCGACCGCATGAAGCGGCTGGGGGACTGAATGCGCAGGGTGGCCCTGCGAGGCCTCGCCGCCAACAAGACCAGATTCATCTCCACCTTCGTGGCGATCGGGTTGGGTGTGGCCTTCCTGGTGTCGGTGCTGATCGTCTCGGGCACGGTGAGCAGCACCTTCGACACCCTGTTCGCTGATGCCAACAAGGGCACCGACGCGTTCGTGCGCTCCTCGAGCGTGATCCGCTCCGAGTTCGGTCAGGACCGCTACGGCCGCATCGACCAGTCCCTGGTGGCCAAGGTGGGCTCGGTGCCCGGTGTGCGGGTGACGCTCGGCGACGTGGGGGGCGAATACGCCCGCATCGTCGGCTCCGACGGCAAAGCCATCGGGTCCTCCGGTCAGGGTCCGCCTACCCTCGGCGGCACCTGGTTGAGCGACGAGGGCCTCAGCCCCTGGCGGCTCGCCGAGGGCGCGCCGCCCGGGCCCGGCGAGGTCGTCATCGACAGGGCCAGTGCCCGAGACGGCAAGCTGGAGGTGGGCCAGACAATCACCGTCTTGGTGCCCCAGCCCGAGACGTTCGTGCTCTCGGGCATCGCCCGCTTCGGTTCGGCCGACAACCAAGGCGGCGCCTCGTGGGCGCTGTTCGACCTCCCGACCGCGCAGAAGTACCTGGCCAGCCCGGCCAAGCTCGACGCGGTGGTGGTCGCCGCCCAGCCCGGAGTGAGCCAGACCGAGTTGGCCCGCCGCATCAGCGAAGCCGTGAACGATTCGGGGATCTCGGTGCTCACGGGCGCCCAGCGCACCAAGGAGGCCCAGGACCAGGTGGCGGGCTTCACCCAGAGCCTGACGGTGTTCTTCGGCGCCTTCGCCGGCATCGCGGTGGTGGTGAGTTCCTTCGTCATCTACAACACCTTCTCCATCATCGTGGCTCAGCGCGGTCGGGAAATGGCTCTGTTACGAGCCATCGGCGCCAGCCGGGCCCAGGTGCTGCGGGCAAACGCGGTCGAAGCGGCAGTGGTGTCGCTGCTGGCGTCCACGTTGGGGGTGCTGGCCGGCGTGGGGCTCGGCGCGCTGCTCACCGGCGTGCTGAAGTCGACGACGCAGCTGCCCTCCTCGGGCCTTCAGATCACCGCCGGCACGCTGGCGCTGGGCTTCGGCGTGGGCGTGTTCGTGACGATGGCGTCAGCCATGTGGCCCGCGGTGCGCGGCTCACGGGTGCCGCCGCTGGCAGCCATGCGCGACGTGGCCATCGACACCTCGGGCCGGTCGCGGGTGCGGCTCGGCCTGGGCCTGGCCGCGGCCGCCGCCGGCGTGGCGGTGGTGCTCGACGGGGTAAGCGCCGACGACCTGGGCATCGTGGGGCTGGGCGCCCTGGCCCTACTGGCCGGTGTCATCATGCTCGGACCGGTGATCGCCGGGCCGGTCACCCGGGTGCTGGGGCTGCCGGCGCCGGCGGTGAAAGGCGTGACCGGGGCGATCGCTCGCCAGAACGCCATGCGCAACCCGCAGCGAACCGCAGGAACCGCCGCCGCGCTCCTGATCGGGGTCACGCTGGTGAGCGCCATCGCGGTGCTGGCCGGCTCGCTCAAGGCCTCCATCGACGACCAGATCAGCCGATCCTTCGTGGGCGATGTGACGGTGAACTCGGGCAGCTTCGGCGAGGGCGGCTTCAGCCACGACCTCGCCGGCCAACTGAGCCGCCTCCCCGAGGTGGCCGCAGTGGCGCCCTTCGCCTACCTGTCGGTCGAGATCGACGGCGACGGCCAGAACATCGCCGCCACTGATGCTGCCACCGCCGGGAAACTCATCGATCTCGGGGTGAGAGAGGGCAAGCTCACCGACCTCGACGCCCGTTCGGTGGCGGTGATCGACACCCGCATGAGGTCGAAGGGCTGGCGTCTCGGCCAGGAGATTCCCGTGCGCTTCGCCGAGACCGGTCTGCAGAAGATGCGCATCGCGGCCGTCTTCACCCGCAACGACCTCACCAACGGTGATTACATCATCGATGACAGCGCGTATGCCGCCAATGTCGCCAACGTCGTCGACCAACTCGTGTTCGTGAAGTTCGCACCGGGTGTCGACTTCACCCGCGGCCGCGACGCGGTCGCTGCGGCGGCCAAGCTCTACCCGCAGGCGAAGGTGCAGGACCAGCAGCAGTTGAAGGAGACCTACACCCAGCAGGTGAACTTCTTCCTGTCCTTCGTGGTGGTGCTCCTGATGCTCAGCATCATCATCGCGGTGATCGGCATCGCCAACACCCTCAAGCTGTCGGTCCACGAGCGGATCCGCGAGCTGGGCCTGGTGCGCGCAGTGGGGATGACGCGGCGCCAGACGCGGTCCTCGGTGCGGTGGGAGGCGGCCATCATCTCCGTGTTCGGCACGATGGGCGGGATCACGCTCGGCTTCTTCTTCGGGTGGGCCTTCGTGACCGGTGCGGGCGAGGCAGCCCATCTCACCTTCCAACCCCAGTACGGCCTGCTGTTCGGGATCCTGGTGGTGGGTGGCCTCGTGGGTGTGGCCGCCGCCCGCAAGCCGGCCAAACGCGCCGCCCG
>JANMIX010000147.1:0-1669 GCA_031376015.1 Acidimicrobiia bacterium
GCAGGGGTCATGACCCAGAGTTCTCCGGCCTCGCCGGCCGGCAGTTCGGCGCCGTGCTCGTCGACGGCGCGAACCTGCACACCGGGATGCGGGCGCCCGACAGAACCGAGCTTGGTGGCGGAGAACTCGCGCGACTCCGCCGCGCTCCAACCCACGATCTCGCCGCCGATCTCGGTCTGGCCGTACCCGTTGAGCACGCTGATGCCGAAGCGATCTCGGAAGCGGCGGGCCTGCAACGGCGACAGCGGCGCAGTGATGCTGCGCACGTAGCGCAGCGGCTCGAGGCTGGTGATCTCCTCGTCGTCGCAGAGCATCGTCATCGCCGCCGGGGGCAGCACCGTGGATCGCACGTCGAAGCGTCGCACCGCCTCGGCGAACTCGGTGGTGGTGAACCGCGGCAGGATCACGATGGGCGCGCCGACACGGAACGCGAACAGCACCTGGTAGATGCCGGCCCACAACGACAACGACACCGGCACCAGGTTGGGCGTGGTCACCTTTCGGGGGGTTGCCGCGCTCCCCCGGATCGAGGTGATCACCCCGTCGAGCAGCGTCAGCACGCCGGTGTGCTCGAGCAGAACCGGCTTGGGTTGTCCGGTGGTCCCCGAGGTGAACTGGATGAGCGCAGTGTCGAGCGGATGGGTCGCCGGCGCGGCGGTGCCCTCACGGGCCTCCCACGCCCCCCGACCGGTGAGGACCAGGGGCAGGTTCCCGAAGCGTTTGCGCAACTCGGGCGCGGTCACCACCGCAGCGGGGCGGACCATCTCGAGGATCTGGGCGATCTCGGTGTCGGTTAGACGAGGGTTCACCGGCACGTACACCGCACCCGCCCGCCACACGCCGAACAGAGCGGCCACCACCTCGGCACCGTTGGGGAGCGCGACCGCGACCGGGTTTCCCGGCTGTACCCCCACCGCGGTCAGCGCTCGGGCAAGGGTGGCGGCGGCCGCTTCGAGATCCGCCTTGCGCACGGCGGTCTCGCCGACGTGGACGATGACCTCGCTGCCGTCACCGACCTCGGCGAGCAGGGTGCCCAAACCGTCCACTGGTACCTCCACAGGGTTACGCCGGCCATGCGAACGACGTCTTCGCAGCCGGATTGTACGTGATTGAATATGCGTTCATTGGATTCGACACCGGTTGGCTGTGAGGCTGCCGGCCCGAGGATCGACAAGGCGACGGACGACCGCATGACCAACACCAAGGTCTACATCCACGAGTACATCGACATCATCGGTCATCAGCGGTCGCGCTACGTGCACCACATGACGGCCAACTGGTGCCCGGTGGCCCGCGAGGAACGCAACCAGCTCTGCTACGGCGTCTGGGGCACCGTCGGCTCGACCGGGCGGTGGCCCGAGGTCGTCAACATGTGGGAACTCGACGGCTGGGAGGGCCTGCGCGACAACTTCTCCCACGAACTGCGCCATCCCGGCATGCAGGACCCGAGCCTGGCCGAATGGTGGGCCGTCGCAGCCGACCTGCGGCGCGGTGGGTTCGACCGCATCATGGTCCCCGAGCCGTGGGCACCGCCGGTCGAGGACCTGTGCCGCCAAGGTGCCGGCGGCGCCGTCTACGCGCACGAGTTGTTCACCGTGGCACCGGGTCGACCACAAGAATTGCTCGAAGCGCTCCACACGGTGGCTCGGAGCGCGGCGGCCGAATTGGG
>JANMIX010000152.1:0-1632 GCA_031376015.1 Acidimicrobiia bacterium
GCCGCGAATGGGCAACAGTGCCTGCGTGCGCGGGTCGCGGGCGTTCAGCGCCGAACCGCCGGCCGAGTCGCCCTCGACGATGAACAGCTCGCTCTCTTCGGGGTTGCCGCTGGAGCAGTCCTTCAGCTTGTCGGGCATGCCGGCACCGCTGAGCGCCGTCTTACGCCGGATGGCGTTGCGCGCGTTCTTGGCAGCGACGCGCGCCTGGGCGGCAGCCTGCGCCTTCTTCACGATGCGGTTGGCCTCGACCGGGTTCTCTTCCATCCACTCGGCCAGGCGCTCGTTGGTCGCCTTCTGCACGAACGAGCGCATGGGGACGTTGCCCAGCTTGGCCTTGGTCTGGCCTTCGAACTGGGGCTCGCGCAGCTTCACCGACAAGATGGCCGTGATGCCCTCGCGAATGTCCTCGCCGAGGAAGTTCTCTTCCTTCTCCTTCAAGAGGTTCTTGGTGCGGGCGTACTTGTTGACCGTGTTGGTCAGCGACGTCTTGAAACCCTCGACGTGCATGCCGCCTTCGATGGTGGAGATGCCGTTGGCGTAGCCGTGGATGCCCTCGTGGTAGCCGGTGTTCCACTGGATGGCGATGTCGATGGTCTGGCCACCCTCGTTGTCCTCGTCCTCGTAGTGAACGACCTTGCTGAACAGCGCTTCCTTCGAGGCGTTCAGATGCTTGACGAAGTCGACGATGCCGCCCTTGTACTGGTATGTGACGTCGTGGACCTCCTTGTCGGGACGCAGGTCCTTGAACACGATCTCGAGGCCCTTGTTCAAGAAGGCGTAGGTCTGCAGACGCTCGAGCACGGTGCGGGCCACGAACTCGGTGCCCTCGGCCACGAACACACTGGGGTCCGGCCAGAACGAGATGGTGGTGCCCTGGGCGCGGCCGTGCGCCGGGCTGGGCCCGACGTCGGCGAGCTTGCCCTGCGGCTTGCCGCCCTTCGCGTATTCCTGCTGGTACCGCCGACCTCCGCGGTCGACCTCGATGATCAGGCGCTCGCTGAGTGCGTTGACCACGCTGACGCCCACGCCGTGCAGGCCGCCGGACCCCTTGTAGCCCTCGCCGCCGAACTTGCCACCGGCGTGCAGCACGGTCAGCACGACCTCGGCCGCGCTCTTGCCCTTGTGCGGGCCGGACGGGTACGGATCGACCGGGACGCCACGACCGTTGTCGTCGACGCGGACGCCGCCGTCGGCCAACAGGGTGACCCCGATGCGCGTGCAGTAGCCGGCCATCGCCTCGTCGACGGAGTTGTCGACGACCTCCCAGATGAGGTGGTGGAGGCCGGCCAGACCGGTGGAACCGATGTACATGCCGGGCCGCTTCCGGACCGGGTCGAGACCCTCCAGGACCTGGATGTCCTTGGCGCCGTAGTCGGCACTTGCTTTGTTGGTGTCGGCGGACACTCGCACCTCGATCGATCGAAGGAAAAACAGGCCGAGACCTGGATGTTTGTTGGCGACCCCTCTGCTGGCTGGCGCTGCAGGCGTGGGGCAAATGCAGGGGTCGCGACGCTGGCCCCAGTCTACCGTGGGGGTGTCACGGAGAGGTGGAGGCACAGCGCATGGCCAGGCAACGAACGTTCACCCAGATCGACGTCTTCACGGCCGCGCCCTATTGCGGAAACCCCCTGG
>JANMIX010000155.1:0-6193 GCA_031376015.1 Acidimicrobiia bacterium
GGCTGGCGAGGCCAGGAGGTGGCCGAGACGGTGTTCTTCCAGGCCGGTCCGATGGCGGTGGTGCTGTGGAGTCGCGAAAAGCTGGCCGAGGACGCCGGCACCGCCGTGGCAGAAGCGGGCGGTGCCGCGCTGGCGCACAACGTCCGTAGTCCTTTCGAGGTCGACGACATCTTGGCGGCGGCCGAGGGGGCGGGAGGGCGCATCACCCGGCCCGCGGCCGAGACGTTCTACGGCGGGTACGCCGGCTACTTCGCCGATCCCGACGGTCATCTCTGGGAGATCGCCCACAACCCGGGTCTCACCTTGACCGAGGACGGGGCGCTCGTCCTGCCGGACTTCGGCTCGACCTGACCCGCCGGTCCGAGCGCGTCTTCCTGGCTGCAGGGGCCCGATCGGGCGCGGCGCCGCTTCGGGTCCTACATTGCCGCTATGGCGAGCTTCGTACCTCCTGAGGACCTGGTGTTCAACCGTGCTCCCGTGGCCGACCCCGAGGCATTGGCCAACGAGGTCGGATGCGCCTCGTGGCTATGCCTCACCGGGACGGAGTTCGCCGCCATGGAGGGCGGCATGGCCTACGAGGCCGTGACCGCGGTGGTGCCGGAGTCGATGAACGTGGTCAGTGATCCGCCCCACGTGCTCGACCTGGCGCTGGCCCGCCAGCACGTCGCCGCGCTCGACCAACTGCCGCGGCCCACGCTGGTGACCTGCCGGGCGGGACCCCGCGCTTCGGCAGTGGTGTACATGTACGCCGGCCTCCGATCCGGCGCGTCGCCCGAGGACGTGGTGGCCGCGGCCGAACGCGACGGCGCACCCTGTGCCGGCAATGACGAGCTGAAGGCCTGGATCGCCGATTCGATGACCGCACTGCGGGACGGCTGAGGCTCTCAGAGCAAGCGCGAGTGCGGTCTGAGCGTCGACCGTCACCCGTCGGCGGCGGCACCCTCCATCGCCCACCGGGCCGCCTCCGTGCCGACCAGCGAGGCGAACCGGCTCTCGAACTGGGTGATCTCCTCGGCGTCGAGCAGTTCGCGCCACTGCCGGCGCCCCCCGGAGCGGAAGAAGCCCTCGGTGGATTCCCACAGGCCGAGATGCGCGTCGGGCACGAGGTCAGCGGCGCGGGCCCGCATGGCGTCGAGGCCGGCCGCCTCGACCAGCGCCGGCCATCGGGCCTCGTCGACAGCCACGCCGAGCACCGCGGCCACTCGGCGCATCTCCCGGTCGCGGTCGCGCTCGAGGTCTGCGTAGTGGAAGAGGGCCACGTTCGGCTGCCGGCGTCGCTCCCAGTAGGTCCCGACGCTGTTGGCGAAGTCGGCGAGGCTGTTGATGCCGGTGCCGGCCGGTGCCGGCTCGGCGGTGTGGATCCACCAGCGCAGGTACTCGGCGGGATCCTCCGGGCGAACCGTGGTGGGCGAGGTGGCGCCGTCCTCGCCCGACGCGGCGAGACGCAACTCGTGGGTGCGGTCGTCGAGCTGGTTGGCGGCGTGGTCCTTGTTGGAGAGCGCGGCGTCGAGCGGATGGCGGACCACCGCCAGGTAGGTCACCTCGGGGTCTTCGGGGAGCCCGTCGAGTGGGGTGTGCGTCTTGAGGAAGCGGCGGTGCGTCTGTGCCGCCAGTAGTGCGGCAAGTTCCGGTTCGGGCCGGGTCAACATGTCGAGCCAGGGCGACACCAGCCCCATGGGTGTGCCCAACTCGACACGGTCGACCAGGAGCATCCCCACGATGGTCTGCATCCAAGTGGTGCCGCACTTGGCGGGGGTGGTGATGACGACGTCGCCCGGGCGGCGCTCGAAGCGCTCCCAGCGGGCACTGTCGGCGATGTAGCCGTGATACCGGCGCACCGCTCAGCCGGGCAGTACGAAGGTGGCCCACCCCTTGAGGTGCACCCCGCCGGTCTGGCGGGTGCAGGCCAACTCGAGATCCGCGAAGCGCTGGCCGTCCTCCTCCCGCACGGCCACGACCTCACCGGTGTAGGTGAGCACGTCGCCCGGCCAGGCCTGTTCGCGGAACTGGACCTTGAAGCGGCGCAGGTTCTCGGCGCCGAGCCAGTCGGTGGCGTAGGTGGAAAGGATCCCGGCTTGGAGCATGCCCACCGCGAAGGGGGTCGGATAGCCGGCGGACTGGGCGAACTCGGTGTCGTAGTGGATCGGGTTCAGGTCGCCGGACGCGCCCTGGTAACGCACGAAGTCGTACACCCGAAGGGGCGAGTCGACGAAGGGCGCGCGCTGCTCGCCAGCGCTGGTGGTGGTGGGGGCGGTCGCCATGTCAGGACTCCGTGGTCGGCTTGGACGTCTCGATACCGGTGCTGCGCGCCTCGGCCACGAGCCGGCCGTCGGGGCTGCGGTACTCGGTGACGAGTTCGGTGAAGACCATGGTGCCGCCCCGCTTCCCGGGTTTCTCGTACATCTTGTCGACCCGGGTCACACACTCGAGCACGTCGCCTGCTCGGGGCGGCTCGCCGTGGAAGACGAACTCCTGCTCGCCGTGCAGGATGCGGGCCAGGTTTCGGGCACCCCGGCCAGCGGGTTGGCCTCGGGGGTCTGCCAGAACGAGCTGGTCACCAGGAACGTGCCCGGTGTGACCGGCCGGTCACCGGGACCGCCCTGGTACTCGGGGTTGTCCGACTTGGTGGCCCGGGCGAACTCGCGGATCTTGCCGACCTCGACAGCCATGGTGAAGGGGGCGCCGGTGCGTCCCACGATCGAGTCGTCCATGTGGACCTCCAAGGGTGCAGGCCGGCGGGAAACGGCCGGGGGGCGAGGGTGCGGTCGGTCGGTGACCCTAGTGCCGGCGATCCGGCGGGCAGGCTGCTCAGCGGGTGTTCCAGTCGCGCTCGCTGCTCTTGAAGACCTGCTGGCCCGCCTCGATGTTCTCGTACTTGGTGCCGAGCGTGATGTAGTTGGGAAGCAGGTCGAGCGCCTGTCGACGGCTGACTTCGTGGCCCATCCAGATGGCGCGCAGGGTGCCCTGCACCGCCAGCGGCGGATTGGCGGCGATGGTGGTGGCGACCCATCGGGCCCGCTCGGCGAGGTCCGCCGCCGGCACGACCTCGGAGACCAGGCCCACCTGGTGGGCGCGCTGGGCCGAGATGCGCTCGGCGGCACCCATCAGCGCCAGGCGCAGCGTCTCGCCCAGGGGAAGCTTCTGCAGGAGATGCACCGCCTCGAAGCCCGACACCATCCCGTAGCTCACATGGGGATCGAAGAAGGTGGCGTGCTCTGCCGCCAGGATCACGTCGGCCTCGCCCAGCATGTAGAGCGCACCGCCGCAAGCCATGCCGTTGACCGCCGCGACGACCGGCTTCCACAGGTCGCACTGCTTCGGGCAGATGTTCGCCCCCGGACTGTTCCACTGAAAGGGCGTGGCCACCTTGCCGTTGCTGCGTTGACCGTCGGGATCGGCCAGATACGTCTCCACCGCCTCGGCCCGGTCGATACCCGTGCAGAACGCCTCCTCACCGGCGCCGGTGAGGAGCACGACCCGCACGTCGTTGTTGGCCCGCAACGACCGGTAGAGGCCGCCGAGTTCCTCCTGCATCCTCTGGTTGAAGCAGTTGAGAACCTCGGGGCGGTTCATGGTGATGAACGCGACCCCGTCGGCCTCCTCGTACAGGAGTGTCTCGAACTCTGGCATCGGCATCCCCCCGGCTGGTGAATCAACGTGAGTCGACTGGTGAATCGAACGGGTCTAGTTCACCACGTCAGGCGGAGGCCTCAGGCAAGCCCCATGTGTTCGGCTGCCTCGCGGCGGAACCGGGCGCTGCGGGACTCCTTCAGGTCGCTGTCGAAGCGGGGGATGACCTCGTTGCCGAACAGTTCGACGCTCTCGGCGACGACCTCGAACGGATAGGTGGTGCCGGTGGGGCCCATGATGAGCTGGTCGACGCCGATGTCGTCCCACTTGGCCAACGCCTCGGCGCAGTCGTCGGGGGTCCCCACGATGGCGGTGCCCTTCTGGAACCCGGCGCGCAGCTGTTCGGGCGTGGGGTCGGGGATCTCCTGCGGCCAGTCGGGGATCCCGGGGGGCTTGGGGAAGGTATCGAGGTACTTGAACACCAGGCTCTGCTGACGACCGTTGCCCGACCGTGTCATCCAGTCGCGGGCCGCGTCGCCGTCCTCGAGACACATGAAGCTGGTGGTGATGGCCACGTTGTCGTTCACGTAGTCGCCCACGGGGTCGGCGTCGACGATGTGTTCCTTGTAGGCCTCGACCAGGGGCCGCATCTTCTCCGGTGACCCCCCGGTGAAGCACAGCACGCCCAAGCCGAGCTTGGCGGCCTTCACGAAGGTCTCGGGGTTGCCGGCGGCCACCCACATCGGTGGGTGCGGCTTCACGTACGGCTTGGGGAGAACGTTGCGCTCGGGCATGGAGAAGAAGCGGCCGTCGAAGGAGTAGCTGTCCTGGCTCCACATCTTGCGGAATTCGGGCATGACCTCGTCGTACATCTCCTTGGTCAGTTCGGGATCGGAGATGCCGAACCCGCCCTGCTCGGTGGTCGAGGAGCCTCGACCGGTGCCGAAGTCGAAGCGCCCACCCGAGAGGTGGTCCATCATCGCCACCCGTTCGGCGATGCGAGCGGGGTGGTTCACCGGCGGGGTCACGTTGATGATCCCCGAGCACACCCGGATGTTCTGGGTGCGGGCCAGGATCCACGGCATGACCGTCTCGTTGGCGGAGATGTGGGAGTACTCGGTGAGGAAGTGGTGCTCGGTCACCCACACGTACTTCCAGTTGGACCGGTCGCCGACCTCGGCGATGCGGGTCTCGTCGAGGAGGCGGGCGTGCTCGGCCTCATCGTCGCGACCATCCAGATACCGGGGGACCCAACCGCCGATGAAGAGACCGAATTCGATGCTCACGGCGGTCATTCTGGCAGTACCTGACGCGGCGTCAGAAACCGGCGGGGCAGACTGGGGGGATGAGCGACAGGACGGCGGGCGGGGATCGGTGCCCGTGCGGATCGGGCGCCGCATACGAGCGTTGCTGCGGGCCCGTTCACAACGGATCCCCCGCCCTCACCGCCGAGACCCTCATGCGGGCCCGCTACACGGCCTATGCCCGCGGCGACGAGCCGTTCGTGCTGCAAACGTGGCACCCCGACACCCGGCCGGCGGCCCTGCGGCTGGACCCCGCCCAGACGTGGATCGATCTGGAGATCCTGCACTGTGAGCGCGGGGGAGTGCTGGATCAGGAGGGGGTGGTGGCTTTTGCCGCCACCTTCGCCGAAGGGGGTCGGACCGGTCTTCTGGAGGAGGTCAGCCGGTTCGTGAAGGTCGACAGGCGATGGGTCTACCTGGACGCGCTGGACGCACGTCTGGACTGACGGGCCCTGCGTGGCTTGACCGGTGCAGCCAGAGATGAGGTGCTCAGAATCGCCGCCCCGGCGCTGATGTGTTACGACTTCGCCCATGCCGAATGCCCGTAACATCGCTCCCGCGACCGGCCGGCTCGGAATTCTGACGCCGGGCCTCGGAGCTGTCGCCTCCACGTTCATCGCCGGGGTGCTCGCCGCACGCCGAAGCGGGCAGCCGCCCATCGGTTCGCTCTCCCAGATGGCCCACATCCGCCTGGGCCACCGCGAGGAGGGTCGCAACCCCCTGATCCGCGATTTCGTGCCCCTGGCCAGCCTCGATGACATCGTCTTCGGCGGATGGGATCCGATCTCCCCCAACGCGCTGGAGGCGGCCCGCACCGCCGGTGTCCTCGAGGACCGTGATCTGCTGCCCATCTCCGGTGAACTCGAGGGTGTGGTGGCCATGGAGGCGGTGTTCGACCAGCACTGGGTGAGCCGCCTGGAAGGCACCCGGGTCAAGACGGCGCCCTCCAAGATGGAGCTGGCCGAACTGCTCATGGCCGACATCGAGCGGTTCCGCACCGAGAACGACTGCTCGCGGTTGGTCATGGTGTGGTGTGCGTCGACCGAGGCGTACCACGAGCCCGTCGAAGTGCACGACACCATCGAGTCCTTCGAAGAGGGGTTGCGGAACTCGCACCCCGAGATCAGCCCCAGCCAGATCTACGCCTACGCCGCCATCATGTCGGGTGTCCCGTACGCCAACGGCGCCCCCAACCTGAGTTGCGATCTGCCCTGCATGATGGCGCTGGCCGATCGGGAAGGTGTTCCCATCGGCGGGAAGGACTTCAAGACGGGACAGACCCTGATGAAGACCATCCTGGCCCCCGGCCTCAAGGCCCG
>JANMIX010000165.1:0-3695 GCA_031376015.1 Acidimicrobiia bacterium
CGACCCAGGCGCGACCCCCGTGCAGTTCGGCGAAGCGTGCCACCAGCGAGAGCCCGATGCCGGTGCCGGGCGCAGTGCTCGTGCCCCGCTGGAAAGGTTCGAAGATCCGGGCCTTGAGTTCGTCGGAGACACCCCGACCCCGGTCCTCAACCACCAGCATGATGCCGCTGGCGGAGCGTTCGACGCGCACCTCTACCGGCGTCGAGGCCTCGCTGTGCCGCAGCGCGTTGAGGACGAGGTTCTCCACGATCCGCTCGACCTGGGCGGGGTCGATCGACGCCTCGAGATCGGCGGGCGCGTCCAAGGTGACGACCCTGTCGCCGCGGTCGATGGATTCAAGTGAGCGGGCGATGACGCCGGCGATGCCGATCTGCTGGCGTTGCGCCTCCATCGCCCCGCGGGCAAGGCGGTCCAGGTCCAACAGGTCGCCCAGTAGGCGCTCCAACTTGCGGCCGTTGGCTTCGATTCGCCGCACCATGTCGAGGCTGCCCTCGGGCATCGACTCATCGAACTTGGTCAGCAGGAGTCCCGAGTAGCCGATCACGGCGGTCAGCGGCGTTCGCAGTTCGTGCGACACGGCGTGGAGGAAGGCGTCACGGACCTCGTCATTGCGGCGTCGCTCGGTTGCATCTCGCAGCGCGGCGAACACCAGTGGGCCCTCGTCGGTCTCCACCGGTTTCAACATGATCTCCACGGGGACCTCGGAACCGTCCCGGCACCGCGCCGACAGCACCATGCCGGCACCCATCGGCCGCGTCCGGGGATCCACGGCGTAGTGCTCGCGATGTTGAACGTGGCCCTCGCGGTTGGCGTTGGGCACCAGGGCATCCACGCCCATGCGCTGCAGCTCGTCACGGCGGTACCCGAGCATCTTCTCGGCCTGGGAGTTCGCCATCACGATTCGGCCCGCGGCGTCCACGGCGAGGGTGGCATCGGGGGCGGCGTCGAGGAAGATGAGCAGCCGCCGTTGGTCGAGACTGCGTTCGAGCGCGGAAGCCACCACGTTGCCTACCGCCTGCAGGAAGTTCACATCGTCGGTGGTGAAGTCGCGGCGTGCCCGGCAGTGAACCGCCATCGTCCCCCGCGGGCCGGCACGCCCGATCAGGGGCACCGCCAGGCCGCTGACGACGCCCTGGCCGACCAGCAGCGCCGTAGGAGCGAAGCGAGGGTCGTTGCCCACATCCTCGATGACGGTGGGTGAGCCCGCCCGCAGGGTGTACCCGGCTTGGGACTCGGGGCCGCTCGGCACCCGGGCACCGAGGACGTCCGCCGGCCATCCGGCGGCAGCCTGCACGTAGAGACCACCATCGGGATCCAGCAGCAGCACCTTGGCCAGATCCGCCCGCAGCACGTCGTGCACCATCTGTACGGCCTCACGCATCACTGCGTCGGCGTCCGCGGCGATGGCCATCTGGCCGAGTTCCGCCACCGCCGCCTGCTGGCGGGCACGCGTGCGCAGTTCGCTCTCGATGGCCAGGCGCTCGGTGGCGTCGCGCAGAATGGCGGTGAGCACCCACCGGCCGTTCAGCTCGAGCCGAGTGATCGACGCCTCCGCCGGGAACTCGCTGCCGTCGCGGCGCCGTCCGAGGACGTTGCGCTGCTCGCCCATGCGGCGACCCTCTCCGCCGCTGCTCCCGTAGCCCCGCACGTGGTCGCGATGCACCGACACCAGGCGGTCCGGTATGAGCAGGTCGAGGGGTTTGCCGAGGACTTCTTCGGCCAGGTACCCGAAGGTGGTCTCCGCCCCTCTGTTGAACGCCACGATGTTCTGGGATTCGTCCACTGAGACGATGGCGTCGAAGGCAAGATCCAACACGTTTGGCACCGCCGCCAAGGCCGAGGTGCTCGCCGGGGTGCTTTGGTCGCGGTCCTGCCCAGCGGGCGGCGGTGTCGGTACGGGGGAGGTCGCGGGCCGCTCCGGGCCGGGGGGCACCATCCGGCGCGCTTCGGCCATCGAGCGGCGGCCGAAGTCGGCCCTTCCCGCGGCGTCGAGCTCACCGACCTCGGCGACCACGCGGGCCAGTTCCTCAAGGTCGAACGGCTTGGTGAGGTACGCGAGCGCCCCGGCGCCGAGCGCGTCGATCCGGTCGTTCACCCCGACCCGAGCACTGATCATGACGACCGGGATCGAGGAGAGTTCCCCGTCGGCGCGCAGCTGGGCCAGCACCTCGAGACCGTCGATGCCCGGCAGCATCCCGTCGAGGAGCACGATCTCTGGATGCTCGGCGCGCACCGCGGCCACCGCCGCCGTGCCCGTGGTGACCACCGAGACTTCGTGACCGTCGAGCCAGAGCGTGGTCCAGCACAGTTCGGCGACGTCCTCTTCGTCGTCGATGACGAGGACCCTCATTGGTCTACCGTCGGCAGGCGCGCCGATCCCGTGAGCAGTCGTGACCCGCGGGATCCGTCCATCACTCGTCGACCAGGCAATCGGGTAGCGGTCGGGAATGCACGAGGGCGAGCCGCTTGGTGGCCCGCGTGAGGGCCACGTACAGGGCCCGGTAGCCCTGGGGCTCCTCGGTCACGATGGCGTCGGGCTCCACCACCACCGACGCGTCGAGCTCGAGGCCCTTCACCAGACCGACCGGCACCACCGTCACCCGGTGATCCAACCCCGAGCGCGTCGCCAGCCCGAAGTCGATGCCCGCGGCCCGCAGTGCGTCGGCCACGATGCCGGGCATGGCGGTGGGCACGATCACGGCCAATGTCCCGTCGCCGATGGCATCGCGCTCCTCGCGAACGACCCGTACGACCTCGTCGAGGAAGCGTTCCGGCGGCGCCTGCACGACGAGGGGAGGAACGCCGGCCTGGCGGATGGAGCGCGGCGGGGTCAGGTCCGGAGCGGCCACCCGCAGCGCCCGCGCCGCCAAGGCCATGTTGGGCGCCGGGATCCGATAGCCGACAGTCAACTCCGCCCGCCGAGCCGGTCGGCGATCGGGCAGGTGCGCCAGGATCTCCTCCCACGACGCGTGGGGCCAGGCACCGGTGGCCTGAGCGATGTCGCCCACCACGGTCATCGACCCGCTGAGCGAACGGCGCTCGAGCATGCGCAACTGCATGGGCGAGAGGTCTTGGGCTTCGTCGACCACGATGTGCCCGTACGTGCGCACCTCGTCGTCGTCGGCGGGCCGGCCCTTGCGTCGCGGCAACGGACCGAGCAGCGCTCGGGCTTCATCCAGCAACGGCACATCATCGAGCGTGAACACCGGCTCCTCGTCGGGACCGGATCGAGGCCGGTAGAGCAATGCGAGGTCGGCCTCGGACAAGGTCCGCCGGCCGGCCGAGCGCAGCAGGGCGCGGGACCCGAACAGATCCTCGAGGAACTGCGCGGGCGTGAGGAGCGGCCACATCCAGTCGAGGATCTCGCGGATTGCGGTGCTGTGTCGCAACCGCTGGCGCACTTCCTCGGGCGTCGCTTCGAACCGGCTCGAGGCGGCAAGCGCCGAGTAGACCTCGGCCTCCACGAACCGGCGGGAGGCGTTGTGGGTGCGGGCCCGGCGCCGGGCCTCGGCCACGATGCGCTCCGATTCCGCCACGCTCAGCCGTAGCGTCTCGGCGCCGTAGGGGATCCGGGCCTCAGTCCGCAGGCGCCGGCGGCGATCGCGCACGGCGCGCTGCAGCACCCGCGACATGCGCAGGTCACCCTTCACGTGTCCAGTGTCGGGCCGATCCGAGCCGACGATGGAGACGGGGTC
>JANMIX010000173.1:0-4065 GCA_031376015.1 Acidimicrobiia bacterium
AGCTGGCGACGGCCACGAAGCTGTTCTGCTCCTGCCCCAACGAGTTCGGGGCCGAGCCGAACACGAACGTGTGCCCGGTGTGCCTCGGTCTGCCGGGGTCGTTGCCGGTACTCAACGCCAAGGCCGTGGAACTCGCGCTGCGCATCGGCCAGGCGCTGCACTGCTCGGCGGCGCGGGGCGTGTTCGCCCGCAAGAACTACTTCTACCCCGACATGCCCAAGGACTATCAGGTCAGCCAGTACGACCTGCCCACCAACATCGACGGCTACCTCGAATTGCCCAACGGCAAGCGGATCGGCATCGAGCGGGCCCACATCGAAGAGGACACCGGCAAGAACACCCACGTCGGTGGGGGAGGGCGCATCCACGGCGCCGAGTACAGCCTCATCGACTACAACCGTGCCGGGGTCCCCCTGGTCGAGATCGTGTCCCGCCCGGACCTGTCGACCGCCGAGGACGCCCGCCAGTACGCCACCGAGTTGCGCCAGATCCTGGTGGCCATCGACGCCTCGGACGCCAAGATGGAGGAAGGCTCCATGCGGGTCGACGCCAACGTGTCGGTGCGCCGGCCCGGCGACCCGCTCGGCACCCGCTGCGAGATCAAGAACCTCAACTCGATCCGCTCCCTGGGCCGAGCCATCGAGTACGAAACGCAGCGCCAGATCACCCTGATCGAAGGCGGCGAAGGCATCCGCCAGGAGACCCGGCACTGGGACGAGGCCGACGGGAGGACCCGACCGGGACGGTCCAAGGAGGAGGCCGAGGACTACCGCTATTTCGCCGAACCCGACCTTGTGCCCCTCGACCCGTCACCGGAATGGGTGGCCGAGATCGCGGCGTCGCTGCCGGCCCTGCCGGCCGAGCGCCGGGCGACCCTCGCCGCCGCCACCGGTGCCGCCCGCGACGCCAGCGGCGTGCTGCTGGCGGTGCAGCGGGGGTTGGATCCCTTGGCGCTGGCCGCCATCGAGGCGGGCGGCGACCCCGTTCGGGTACTCACCCACGTCGAACACAACCTGGCCGTCGACGGCGCCGAGAACCTCGACCCCGCAGGCCTGGCGGCGCTGACCCGCATGGAACTGGAGGGAAGCGTCAACGCCTCCCAGGCCAAGGTCGTGCTGGCCGAGATGGTGGCCACTGGCGCCTCACCCGCCGAGGTGGTGGCGGCGAAAGGGTTCGTGGTCATGGATTCGGGCTCGCTGGAGGCGGTGGTCGACGAGGCCATCGCGGCCGAGGCCGAGGCCTTCGCCAAGTTCGTGGCCGGCGACAACAAGGCCATGGGTGCGCTGGTGGGTCACGTCATGAAGGCCACCGACCGCAAGGCCGACGGGAAAGCGGTGAACCAACTGCTGCAAGCCCGAAAGGCGGCCGCAGGTGGCTGAATCGACCGATCCCGCCACCTTCGTGTTCCTGGGTCGCGCGCTCGATCACTGGGCCGGCACCATGGCCATGCTGATGGCGGCGCTGGGCGACCGCCTCGGCCTGTTCGGGGCGCTGGCTCCCGAGCCGGCGACCGCCGACGAACTGGCCGGCCGCACCGGTCTCGACACCCGCTACCTCGCGGAATGGGCCGCCGCCCTCACGACTGCGGGCTATCTCACCCACGATCCCGTCACCGATCGCTACACGTTGCCGGCGGCGCACGTGCCGGCCCTGGCCGACGAGTCGAGCCCCTACTTCGTGGGCGGCGGGTTCCAGAACCTCCTCGGCCTGTTGGGGGTGCTCGATCACGTCTCCGACGCCTTCCGCACGGGTGCCGGGGTGCCCTACGCCGAGTATCCGGCCGACACCTTCGATGGCATGGCCCGCCTCACCGGCGCGGCGCACGAACACGCACTGGTGCCCACATGGTTGCCCCTGTGCCCCGAGGTGCACCGGCGCTTGACCGAAGGCTGCCGCGTCGCCGACGTGGGTTGCGGCCAGGGTCGGGCGGTGATGGCGATGGCCGCCGCGTTCGGCGCGTCGACCTTCCTGGGCGTGGATGCACACCGTCCCGTCATCGAACACGCCCGGGCGCAGGCCGGCGTTCGTCAACTGGGCGACCGGGTGCGCTTCGAAGTGGGCGATGTCGCTCGCAGCGGATTGCCCGACGGTCCCTACGACGTGGCGTTCGCCTTCGACGTCCTGCACGACGCCGCCGACCCGCCGGGCCTGCTGGCCCGCATCGCCGACGCGCTGACCCCCGAGGGCACCCTGGTGTTGCTGGAACCCAACGCGGGGGCCACACCGGAGGAGAACCCCTGGCCGTTGGGCACCGTGAACTACGGGATCAGCGTGCTGTACTGCATGAGCGTGTCCCTGGGCAGCGGCGGCCCCGGTCTGGGCACGTGCGGCACCCCGGTGCCGGTGGTGCGCCAGTTGTTGGGCGACGCCGGTTTCACCGACGTCGAGGAGGTGCCCATCGGCAACCTTTTCAACCGCATGTTCACCGCCCGCCGCTGAGGGCGCTCGTTGCGGCGAGGGGCGGGGCTCAGGGCGCCTTGGTGAAGAGGAGCAGCAACTCGAGTTCGCCATCGTCGCCCACCGAGGCAGGACCGCCCGAGGGATTGTCGATCTGGTAGTCGGCGAAGACCACCTTGGTGGAACCGGCCACGTCGACCTCGCCACCGTTGAGCTTGGCGGTGAGGTCGAAGGTGACGTCTCGGGTGACGCCGTGCAGGGTGAGCTTGCCCTTGGCCGTGAGCTTGATCTCCTGCTGGTCGGCCGGTTTGGCGCCCAGGTCGATGGGGGTGCCGAGCACGAAGGTGGCGGTGGGGAACTGCGAGGTGTTCATGATGCGCCGGTTGAACTGGCCGTCGCGCTGGGAGCGGTCGCTGGTGATGGACGACACCTGCACCGTGAAGGTGGCGGCGGTGACCGTGGTGCCGGCGATGGTCATGGTGCCCTCGACGCCCTGGCCGCGACCCACCGCGGTGTTGGACTGGCCGAACAGCGTCTCCTCGATGCGGTAGCCCACCTTCGAGCCCGGGGCAACCCTCCACGTACCGGCGATGTTGCCGTCGAAAGGCACCGTGGAGGTGGTCCCTCCGCCGGTCGCGGTCGTGGTGGTCGCGTCGTTCAACGTCAGCTTGGCGGGCGGGTCGGCCTCGATGAAGTGGATGTACACGAAGATGCCCGCGGAGATGAGTACGGCACCACCCACCACCACTCCGGCGAGGATCTTGAGGCGCTTGGCAGCGTTCATGGGCCATCACCTTTGCAGGCCCGGTCCGGAAATGGCGGGCACGGCGGGGCGCCGCGGCACTAGACCGGACGTCATGACCGAGTTCGTGGCTATCGACGAGCACAACTTCGAGGACCTCTTCGTCGTCGGCAGCGCCGGGTTCGGGGAGGACCCCCGCGAGGACATGCTGGCCGACGAACGCAGGATCGTGGAGTACGACCGCATGATCGGTGTCTCCGACGGCGGGTCGTTGGTGGGTTCCGCCGGTGCGTACTCCTTCGGGCTCACCGTGCCCGGTGGCGCCGAACTGCGTGCCGCCGGCGTCACGTGGGTGGCGGTCCTGCCGACGCACCGCCGGCAAGGCCTCCTGCGCTCAATGATGACTCACCTGCTCGACGATGTGGTCGCCCGCGGCGAACCCATCGCCGTTCTCACCGCGTCGGAGGCGACGATCTACGGACGGTTCGGCTTCGGCGTCGGCGCCCAGTTCGTGCGGGCCAAGGTGACCACCGCTGATGCGGCCTTTGCCTCCGACGCCACCGCCACCGGGTCGCTGCGGTTGGCCTTCGCCGGCGACGAGGCGGCAGTCCAGGAGATGGCGGCGGTCTACGAGCAGTGGCGCCATCGCCAGCACGGCGCCCTGTCGCGACCCGCTGGCTACTGGGAGAACGTGCGCGTCGACGCCGAGCACCGCCGGGAAGGCAAGACGCGGTGCTCGTACCTGCTGCACCGGGACGCCTCCGGGGCCACCGACGGCTACGCCTACTACCGGGTCAAGACCGGCGACGACGACCATGACAACCTCACCTACGTGAACGAGGTGATCGCCCCGGACCCCGTGGTGTAAGCGGCACTGCTGCGCTGCCTGCTCGATTACTACATGCCCGAGCCGGTCGGGATCATGG
>JANMIX010000190.1:0-4086 GCA_031376015.1 Acidimicrobiia bacterium
GGTGCCAGGGCTGGTCCGAGCCCAACGCCGGGTCCGACCTGGCGGGCGTGCGTTCCAAGGCGACCCGTGACGACGCTGCGGGCGGCTGGCTGTTGTCCGGTCAGAAGACGTGGACGACTCGTGGCGCGTTCTGCAACTACCTGTTCGGGCTGTTCCGCACCGTTCCGGAGTCGGAGCGTCACAAGGGCCTGACCTACTTCATGGTGCCGCTCGACGCGCCGGGTGTGACCGTGCGTGGCTTCGGTCGCCTAGACGGTGACGAGGGCTTCGCCGAGGTGTTCTTCGAAGATGCCTTCCTGGCCGACGACGCAATGGCCGGCGGCGTGGTGTTGGGTGGCGTCGGCGCCGGCTGGTCGGTGGCCATGGCAACCACCGGCTCGGAGCGGGGCCTCACGTTGCGCTCGCCGGGTCGCTTCCTGGCGGCGGTGCACCGCTTGGTGGAGTTGTACCGCTCGACCGGGTCGCGCGATGCGGTGCTGCGCGACCGGATCGTGCAGTGCTGGATGCGGGCCGAGGCCTACCAGTTGTTCACGTTGAGCACCGTGACCTCCCTGGCCGAGGGCGGTGCCATGGGGGCGGAATCCTCGATCAACAAGGTGTGGTGGTCGGAGCTGGACGTCGATCTGCACGAGGTGGCCCTCGACGTGCTCGGCCCCGACGCCGAACACGACGGACCCTGGTCGAAGGGCTGGCAGTTCGCCCTGTCGGGCCCGATCTACGCGGGCACCAATGAGATCCAGCGCAACATCGCCGCCGAACGCCTCCTCGGGTTGCCGCGCCGATGAGATTCGCCTACACCGACGACCAACTGGCTCTGCGTGACGCCGTGCGCGACCTGCTGGCGAAGGAGTGCCCGCCCTCGCTGGTGCGCTCGGCGTGGGACGCCGAGCCCGGCAAGCTCGACCGCCGGGTGTGGGACCGGCTCGCCGACATGGGTGCGCTGGCCGTCACCGCACCGGAGGCGGCCGGCGGGCTGGGCCTCGACGAGGTGGCCCTGGTGGCCATCCTCGAGGAGGCGGGCCGCGTTGGTCTGCCCCATCCCCTGGTGGAGACCGCGGCCGTCGCCGCCCCCCTAGGCCTCGCCGACGGGCGCATGATCACCGCCAGCCTGGCCGGCCAGCCCGCGTCGTGTGCCGCCGACGCCGACGCCATCGTGGTCGATCACGACGGCACCCTCCTGTTGTGCACGCCCGAGCAGGTGCAGTTGCGGGGCATCGACACCGTGGATGGGGCCCGTCGCCTGGCCGTGGTCGAAGCAGTGGCCGACGGCGCCGAGGTGCTCACCGACGACGTCGTCGCCGTGGCCGCCGCCTTCGACCGGGCTGCGTTGGGGAGCGCCGCCTTCCTTGTCGGCCTGGGCCAGTCGATGCTGGACCTCACCGTGGCCTATGCCAAGGAGCGCCAGCAGTTCGGTGTGCCCATCGGGTCGTTCCAGGCGGTGAAGCACCATCTGGCCGATGCGGCCAAGGAACTGGCCTTCGCCCGCCCGGCGGTGCAGCGCGCCGCCTGGTCGGTGGCGCAGGGCGACGCCGATGCGGCGCGTGACGTGAGCATGGCCAAGGCCATGGCCTCGGATGCGGCGTCGGCCGTCGGGCGCGCTGCGCTGCAGTGCCACGGTGCCATCGGCTACACGGTGGAGTACGACCTGCACCTCGCCCTCAAGCGCACCTGGGCCCTGGCCCGCGCCTGGGGCGACGCCGCCTACCACCGCGACCGGGTGGCTCGCGCCGTCGGTCTGTGAGAATGCAACCCGCCCTCCGAGTCACCAGGAGCACCTATGGCTGAAGCCTTCATCGTCGACACCGTCCGCACACCCGTGGGCAAGCGGGGTGGCTCGCTCTCCCAGATCCACCCGGCCGACCTCGGCGCCATCACCCTCAATGCCCTGATGGAACGGACCGGCATCGATCCCGGCGCGGTGGAGGACGTGATCATGGGATGCCTCGACACCATCGGCCCCCAGGCCGGTGACATCGCCCGCACCGCCTGGCTGGCCGCCGGTCTGCCCGAGCATGTGCCCGGGGTGACCATCGACCGTCAGTGCGGTTCCTCCCAGCAGGCCGTGCATTTCGCCGCTCAGGCCGTGATGGCTGGGGTGTCCGATGTGGTGGTGGCCGCCGGCGTGCAGAACATGTCGATGATCCCCATCTCCTCGGCCATGACGGTGGCCGAACCCATGGGGTTCACCGATCCGTTCTCGGGATCCGAGGGCTGGGTGAAGCGCTACGGCGATCAGGAGATCAGCCAGTTCCGCGGCGCCGACATGATCGCCGAGCAGTGGGACATCACCCGCGACGACATGGAGCAGTTCGCGGTGACCTCCCACGAGCGGGCCATCCGGGCCCGGGCCGAGGGCCGCTTCGAGCGGGAGATCGTGCCGGTCAACGGTCTGCTGCACGACGAGGGCCCCCGCGAACCCAACTGGGAGAAGATCCGCTCGCTGCAGACCCTGCGCGAGGGTGGCCGCATCACCGCGGCGGTGGCGTCGCAGATCTCCGACGCGTCGGCCGCCATGCTCATCTGCTCCGCCCAGGCGCTGGCCACCCACGGTCTCACTCCGCGCGCCCGCGTTCATCACCTCTCGGTGCGGGGCGAGGATCCGGTGAAGATGCTCTCGGCGCCGATCCCCGCCACCGCCCACGCGTTGAACCGCACCGGCCTGACGCTGGACGACATCGACCTGGTCGAGATCAACGAGGCCTTCGCCTCGGTGGTACTGGCGTGGGCCAAGGAGACCGGCGCGGATCTCGACAAGGTCAACGTGAACGGCGGCGCCATCGCCCTCGGGCATCCGTTGGGGGCCACCGGCGTGCGTCTCATGACCACGCTGCTGAACGAACTGGAGCGCACCGGCGGCCGTTTCGGTCTGCAGACCATGTGCGAAGGTGGCGGCCAGGCCAACGTCAGCATCATCGAACGACTGGGCTGAGGAGTTGCTGCGGCACCATCGGGGTGCTGCGGAGTTGAGGGGGGGTTTGCCATGCATGACCTGGTGATTCGAGGCGGGAACGTGGTGGACGGCACCGGCGCGCCGGGCCGCACCGCCGATGTAGCCATCACCGACGGTGTCATCACCGAGGTGGGCAAGGTTGATGGCCCCGGGCGCGAGGAGATCGACGCCGACGGCGCGCTGGTCACCCCCGGTTTCGTCGACATCCACACCCACTACGACGGCCAGGCCACCTGGGACCCGCTACTCACCCCGTCGGGCTGGCACGGCGTCACCACCATCGTGATGGGTAACTGCGGGGTGGGCTTCGCGCCGGTCGAGCCCGAGCGGCGCGAGTGGCTCATCGGGCTGATGGAGGGTGTCGAGGACATCCCCGGTGCCGCCCTGTCGGCCGGCATCAAGTGGAGTTGGGAGAGTTTCCCCGAGTACCTCGACGCCCTCGACCGGGTGCCCAAGGCCATCGACATCGGCACGCAGGTGCCCCACGGCGCCGTGCGCTCGTACGTGATGGGGGAGCGGGGGGCCAAGAACGAGCCCGCCACCGCCGAGGACATCGAGGCCATGGCCGCCATCGTGCGCGAGGGCCTGCGGGCCGGCGCCCTCGGCTTCTCCACGTCGCGCACCCTCGCCCACCGGGCCATCGACGGCGAACCGGTGCCGGGCACCTTCGCGGCCGAGGACGAACTGTTCGGCATCGGCCGGGTGCTGGGCGAACTGGGCACCGGTGTGTTCGAACTGGCGCCGGCCGGCGCGCTGGGCGAGGACCTCGCCGCGCCCGAGAAGGAGGTGGCGTGGATGCGCCGCCTGGCCGCCGAGATCAACCGGCCCATCACCTTCGCCCTGAACCAGAACAACAACGGCCCCGACCTGTGGCGCAAGTTGCTGGACCTCGCGGCGGAGGCGGTGGACCACGGCGTGCCGGTGCGACCCCAGGTCACGGCGCGCACCGTGTCGATCCTGCTCGGCTTCCAGACCTTCCATCCCTTCGGGTTCACCCCCGTGTGGACCGAGATGGGCTTCGGCTTCCTTTCCTGGGAGGAGCAGGTGGCGCGCATCACCGCGGATGACTCGCTGCGCGAGCGGCTCATTCAGGACGCCCAAGTGCTCGACAACGACCCCATCATCCAGGGGTTCAT
>JANMIX010000193.1:0-1705 GCA_031376015.1 Acidimicrobiia bacterium
CACCATCGTCACGCACAAAGCATGAGCGCACGAGGGACGGCTCCGCCGGCCCGACAACCATTCGTCCCACACGGCCGCCAAGGAGGGGGCCTGGGGAGTGTTGGCCGACACGCTGATTGAGGATGGCGGCGACGCGCTGGGTGAGGACGCGTTGAGGTGACGGTTGTGTCGTGGTCGGTCGTGCGGGTCGTCATGTCAGTCGTCGGCTGGTGGCGCGGAGGGTGTCTTGGCCGGGGATGTGGAGAGTGGCGTCGGCGTGGATGTTGTCGTGTTCGAGCCAGCGGATGAGGTGGAGGAGGGCGTCGGCGGCGTGGATGTGGGCGTAGCCGTCGTCGTCGAGGTGGAGGGTGAGGGTGACGTGGCGCTGGTCGGGTTCGGGGTCGGGGCTCATTCGCTGGTGATCTCGGTGACGGCGGCGCGGGCGGAGGACTCATCGACGATGCTCTTCTTGGCGGCGTAGGCGGCGATGAGGGCTTGAAGGGCGAGGTTGTTGACGGCTCGGGGTAGGCCGCGGGAGACCTGGTGGATGAGGGCGGTGGCGTCGTCGGAGAACAGGGTGTCGCTGCGGCCGGCGATGCTCAGGTGGTGGGCGATGTAGCTGGTGGTCTCGTCCGCGCTCATGGGGGGCATGGCGAAGCGGAGAGCGATGCGCTGGTCGAGGGCGGCGAAGGTGCCGAGCTTGATGCGGCGGCGGAGGGTGGGTTGTCCGATGAGAAGGCAGGCGAACGCCGAGTGGGAATCCATCTCCGAGTTCGTGAGAAGCCGGAGTTCTTCGAGCTGGTCGGGGGTCAGGAGGTGGGCTTCGTCGACGGCGATGACGACTTGTTTGCCGCGCTCGTTCTCCTCGGCCGCGAGCGCGTCGGTGGCCTGGGGGATGAGGGCGGCCTTGTGGAAGCGGGGGGTGCCGCCGAGGGCGGTGACGATGGCGGCGTAGATGCCGCGGGCGCCGATGGCCGGGTTGCCCAGGTAGATGATGGTGTGGCGGGAGGCGTCGAGGGCGGCGGTGGCGGCTCGGGTGGCGACGGTCTTGCCGGAGCCGACCTCGCCGGTGACGACGCCGAGGGCCCGCTCGGCGATGCACCAGGTGATGCGGGCTGTGGCTTCGCCGTGACCGACGCTGCGGTGCAGCATCCCGGGGGCCAGGTCCCGGCCAAAGGGTGTTCTCGTGAAGCCGTAGTGCGCTTGCAGGACATCGATGCTCATCGGGTCGGATCGCTTTCAGGGTTGGTGATCACGGAGGGTTCGGGGTCGGTGGTGTCGAGGAGGGCCGAGTAGTTGATGCGGGGTGCGTGCTCGGCCAGGTGTTCGGCGTGACGGTCGGCGAGCAGGCCCAGGTAATCGATGCCGGTGACGGCGGGCGGTGGTGCGGTCTCGGGTCGGGCCATGGGGTGGGTGTGTCGGGCGATGAGGTGGGGGACGCCGCAGCCCATGGGCCGGCCCTGGAAGCGGACCTCGATGACGGTGAGATCGAACGGGTCGAAGACGGCCTCGACGCGGCGGCCGACCAGGGATGCGTCGACCTCGAAGGTGTTGCCGTGGAGGCTGATGGTGGCTGTCTTGGTGACCAACCTCGTCTCGGACCATAGGAACGCCTCATGGAGCTGGGCGGGGGTGGGGAGGGTGAACGGGCCCCCGGCCATGAAACGTTCCAGCGGTTCCTGCTTGGTCTCGGAGTGAACCCGGCGGTGATAGGCGGTCTCGACCC
>JANMIX010000231.1:0-3191 GCA_031376015.1 Acidimicrobiia bacterium
ATTGGTTTCTCCAGCGAAGGCGAGGCAGTACTCCGACCACGCGGGTGAGGACCCGTCGGCGGCCATGGGCATGAGTTGGGCCAGGGTGGGGTCACCTTTGGATCCGGCGAACTGGCGCTGGCACTCGATGGTGACCGAGCCCGAGAAGATCAGCACCTCGACCTTCACCGTGAGGCGGGCGGTGCCGATCATCTTCCCGGTGTCGAACTGGTACTTCAGCTCGAGGTACAGCTCGATCGAGGCCGAGATGAGGCCGAGCACGTCGACCTCGCCCCGCAGGCGGAAGTAGCCCGTCAGCGAGCCGCCGTCGCCCTCGAGGCGCATGTAGATACCGAGCATGGCCGACACCGAGCCCGACGCCACCCCGAAGTCGACCGACAGGGTGGCGCCCGCCTCGAGACCCACCTCCAGCACGTCGAGACCGTCGGGGCTCAGCCTCAGGAGGAACCAGCCACCGCCGCCGATGAACGTGACGGCCAGGGTGAAGGGGCGTTCCCGGGAGCAGAAGTTGAACCCGACCGTGACGGCCTTGCCCAGGAAGGGGACCTGCAGGTCGGCGCCGAGGGAGATGTTGGAGAGGGCGAACACCCCCACGGCGATGTTGGGCAGGGCGAGGGTGAATCCGGCGGTCAGCCCGGAGGGCGACACGTCGAGGTAGGGCGGGTCGGAGAACCCGTCGAAGGGGATGAGCTCCTTGAGGGTCTCGACGAACCCGAGGATGCCGAGGAACTCGAGGTCGTTGATGACGACATCGACGTCGGTCTTCCCCGACGAGCCGGCGTGGAAGGAGAGGTGGTCGAACTTGATCTGCACCAGCGGCGTACCCGGCAGCAGCACGAGGGTGAAGTCGCGCAGTTCGGCCAGGACGTCGACGCCCATCTGGCCCTTGCCGCTGGCCCGGCCGTCCACCGCCAGCACCAGCCCGTCGGGGGGAACGACGAGGATGGGGTCGGTGATGCCCAGGAACGGCGATGCCGGCGACGGCCACGAGGCGATGGTGGGCCGCCACTCGTAGCGGAACCGAGCCTGCACGCTGCTGGGGTCGAACCCGTTGAGGAACCGGTACAGGTCGCTCACGAAGTCGGCGGCGGCCTGGACGCTGCGCAGCACCGAAGCCAGCGACAGCAGTTGGTTGCGCACCAGCGGCGGGAGGCTGGGGGCCACCGTCTCGATCTGCGTGATGGCCTGGCCCAGCGCCTGCAGCGGGTTCGCCATCGCCGCCTGCACCGCCGCCTCGGCCTGATTCTTCATGGAGCTGACCTGGCTGAGAATGTCGTTGACGGCGTCGTCGACGGTGCTCTGCAGCGTTCCGGCCGCGGTGAGCGCCTGTTGGGCCTGCTGCTGCAACTCGGCGGCCTTGCCCTGCACGCGCTGCACCTGTCGCTGCGCCTCGGCCACCGCTTCGGCGACGGCCTGTTGGGCCCGCACCAGGTCGGCGAGGAATCCCTCGATCCGGTCGACCGCCTCGGAGATCACATTGGGGGCCTTGGAGAGATCGCCCGCCACGGCCTGCACGAGCTTGTCGAGAGGGACGAGCCCGAAGAGCTTGGGAGTGACGCCGGCCAGGAAGGAGGCCGGATCGAAGTTGCCGGCCGTCACGTTGGTGACGTCGCCCACCACCCCGGTGAGCCGCGACATGCCACCGAGGGGCAGATCGGGTTGCAGGAAGCCGCCGGCCTTGTCGCTGCCGGCACCGCCGCCGCCGAAGGCGAGGCTCTTGGCGGCGGAGGTCACCTGCGCCCACACCTGCCCCGCGTTGGCCCCGGCAAAGCCATCGGACTTGTAGGTGTCCGGGTAGCTGATGGTGACCGGACCGGCGGGGGACAGCCGCTCGACGGCGGGCAGCAGCACGCTGGCGTCGACCAACTCGGGTCGGGATCCTCCCAGCGCGGCCTTGCCGGCGAAGCGCAGGCTGCCGGCGTTGGCGGTGGTGTCGCCGCTGCGAGTCGGGGGCGCGAAGGCGACCCCCTGCCCGGCGCCGTCGATGGAACTGTCGGCGTCGCTGCTATACGCCGAGTCGACGGTGCCGAATCCCTGGAACGCTTCGGACACCCACAGCAGCGGCGCCACCAACCGCACCGGCCGGTTCTCCTGGTCGATGCAGTGCAGCACGAAGCGGAACTTCTGGTTGTTGACCATCGGCCAGAAGAAGTTGTCCTGGGCCTGGCCCGGATCGGGCGACAGCGTGGGGGTCACCAGCGGGTCGAGCCCGACCTCGGTGAAGGGCAGATCGAGCTGAGAGAACCGCCGTACCGGCTCGCCCACGACGATGAACTTGCGCTGGTACAACCCGGCCACCGACGGGGACGCGTCCTTCATCTTCCGCTCGGTCACCTTGACCAGCGCAGCGCGATGGCCGAAGGGGTAGAGGTAGCCGGGGTAGACGACCCGTACGTACTGGTCGCGGCCCTGCGGTGCCACGTGGTCCCAAGAGAGGATCGAGGGCAGGCCCACCGTCGAATACGGCAGGGTCGTCCACTCGCCGTGGAGGTCGAGCCACGCTCCCAGGCTGGAGAGCCACAGTGCTCGAGCCGCCACCGGGTCGGGGTTGATGACCTGGCGGCGTCCCTGCCAGGTCTCCGCAGTCTGACGCACCAGCATGTGCCGGTCGGCCCCGTCGAGCGAGGTGCGGAAGGGGAGATCGTCGTGGTTGAGGCCCTTACGGGTCTGCCAGTCGGGAAAGGCCTCGCGGTCGCGGGCCCAGATGGCCCGCACGATGCGCTGGCTGTTGGCCCGCTCGTCGACCTTGCCGGTGAAGGTGCCGTCTTCCGCCACCACTCGCCGGCCCAGGCGGGTGTGCCACAGCTCGATCCGGCCCGGGTTGTCCTGGGCGGGCACCGGTTCGTCGGCATGGGCCCAGCCGGCCCCGGCGTCGGGGGAGATGTCGAGGCGGAACGGGGCTTCGATCGCCGTCTCGCCGGCGTTGGCCGGCCGGCTGAAGCGGGTTCCGGGCCGAGGTCGCGGCCGGATGGAGGGCCCCGGTCGCAGCACCAGGCCCCCGGGCCCGAGCAGCGAGGGGGTCTCGAGCGTGGCCCCGTCCACCACCACTGGCCGCATCTCGGCGTGGAGGTCGGCGGCGGCCGCGGGGATCCGCAGGGCGTGGGCGGCGTTGGCGGCCAGGGTGCGGCGCAGGAATCGCAGGTCCCGGGCGTTGCCGGCCAGGTCGGCGACCGTTGGGGCGGCGGCCCGGG